>JAOTWM010000334.1 GCA_029862885.1 Gammaproteobacteria bacterium | reverse complement strand
GTGATAAAATCAGGTATTCCGAGCAACTCGGGGTGAAGCGGCAAGCCTCCCGGATTCTTCGCGGTGCAACCTCCTGATATTTTTTTATCATCCGTATAACCAAGTCGTTTACTGCACTTTCTTTCATGTGATTAGCCCTGGCAGTAGACTTAATAAATTGTCGATCTAGTTAAACGCAACCAGCAGGCCGACAATCAGGTGACAGTATACCTATTTACTTGTTATTTTTTTCTGACTGAAATCATTGTACGATTCGTTGAAATCCAGAATGCTGAGGATCAAACGAGAGTCTGAAGTTGGCCGATCCATGCAGCCTGACTTTCGCTCATAAGCGTCCGCTATCGAAAAAGCAGACGCTTAGAAATATGCATCGTGCGACAAAAACTGACCCTGAACCGACACTCAGTCAAATCATGGTCAAGGTCAGGAACCGGCACTCAGCGGCCATTGGCCTGACGACTTGTCTACGGCAGCGTTCGCACCGAAGCAGGAGATTACTGCGCGTTGATTCTGACTATTCGGACGATCATAGTCTTGCCTGGGAAGGACGGTGAGCTACGGGCGCTGACGAACATTTGCCTCCCTCCGTGGACGCCACTTCTGATGGACTTGGCAGCAAAGGATGTTTAATCTCCCGGTTCTCATCTAATGGTTTCGGGGCTTACCCAATGGGACGCGATCCACGATTCGATATCCTGTTCGAACCGGTCCAGATCGGACCGGTGACGGCGAAGAATCGCTTTTACCAGACACCACACTGCAACGGGACCGGTGACTGGACACCGCGGGCACTGGCCGGCATGCGTGAAATGAAGGCCGCCGGGGGCTGGGGAGTGGTCTGTACCGAGAACCTGATGGTTGATACTCATAGCGACATCAATCCATTTCCGGCGGTGCGGCTTTGGAGCGATGAGGACATTCCGGCCCAAGAGCTGATGGTTGATAAGGTGCACGGATACGGCGCATTGGCGGGCTGTGAGCTGGCGCACTTCGGCATTGCATCGCACAATCGGATCACCCGCAAGGTGCCGCTCGGACCGGTCAGCCACATGACGATGGAGGGGATTGACCCTACCCAGTCGAAGGCTATGGACCGATCAGACATTCGGCGTTTCCGCCGTCGGCACCGAGAGGCTGCACTTCGCGCCAAACGCGCTGGTTTCGACATCATTTATCTCTACATGCTGCATGAGAACTCAATCCTGTCCCAGTTCATGTCCTCGCGGATCAATTTGCGCACAGACGAGTACGGCGGCAATCTGGAGAATCGCTCGCGACTGTTTCGGGAGGTGTTGGCGGACACCAAGGAGGCAGTTGGTGACAAATGCGCCGTCGTTGTGCGTATCGGCGCCGCCCAGTTGGTGCGAGAGCCCTATTTCGAGAACGGCGAGATCCATGATTTCATCGCCATGCATGCGGAGGAACCGGATCTCTGGGATGTTGTGGTCAACGACTGGTCTTTCGACTCTCCGACTTCTCGTTTCGGCAAGGAAGGCCATGAGGAGGAGCACATTGCATACGTCAAGGCGCTGACTTCCAAGCCAGTGGTTGGCGTGGGCCGATTCACCTCGCCGGATACCATGGTCAGCCAGATCCGGCGGGGTGTGATTGATTTTATCGGGGCAGCGCGGCCGTCGATCGCGGATCCGTTCTTGCCGAGAAAAATCGAGGAAGGAAGGATCGACGAGATCCGCGAGTGCATTGGTTGCAACATCTGTATTTCCGGGGAGAACACCTTCTCCCTAATGCGCTGCACCCAAAATCCGACGATCATGGAGGAATGGCGCCGCGGCTGGCATCCTGAGGAGGCTCCCCCGGCCGCCGCAAGCGCGTCGAATGGACCAGTGTTGATCGTTGGCGGAGGACCGGCGGGTCTGGAGTGTGCGCTCACCCTTGCTCGTCGCGGGTTCGATGTCGCGCTGGCTGAACGCTCGGACGCGCTCGGGGGGCGGGTGCTCGCAGAGAGTGCATTGCCAGGTCTGGGAGAATGGATCCGGGTGCGCGACTATCGTGTTCAGCGGTTACTGGAGATGGGTAATGTTGAACTATACCTGCACTCCGAGTTGACAACCGAACAGGTTCTCGAGTTCGGTGCGCCCCAGGTAGTCTGTGCAATTGGCGCCCGTTGGAGAGCGGACGGAGTGGGGCGTGCGCATCTCGCACCGGTCGTGGCGCCAGAGACGCCCCACGTCTTCACACCCGAGGACGTCATTGCCGGACGGATTTCGGCCGGATCGGCTCTGATCTACGACGATGACGGCTCCTACCTGGGCCCGGCTCTGGCCGAACGCCTGCACAACGACGGATGTGAAGTCTGCATCGTAACCCCGCACACGACCTTCGCCCGTTGGACCGCCTATACTCTGGAGCAAGGCCGTTTGATGGGCAGGATGGTGGAGCAGGGGATTGATGTAGTAACCGCTAGGACGCTCGTCCGTTTCGAGCACGGAGTTGCCCGCTTCGAGTGCAATTTCACTGGCCGGGAATCCGACTTCGAGGCGAGCTCCCTTATTATGGTAACGAGCCGTCTGCCCAATACTTGGCTCTACAAAGCGTTGGCCAGGGACCAGCAAGGCCTTCGCACGGCCGGTATCGTGGGTCTCCACGAAATCGGAGATTGTCGAGCTCCGGGCCTGATCGCACACGCGATTTATGCCGGACATGAATTGGCGCGCACAATAGATGGCGAACCGGAGGCGGATATCCATTACCATCGAGAGTTTACGATGCCTGCTCCAGGCCGCGAGTTCTCCTAGCTAATACAGGAAGGAATATCGACAAGACTCCATTGATGAGCGCTGTCCGGTCAAATCGTGCAACGGCGTCGATAGGTGGTTATCCAGTAACGGTCAACATCTCCAGTATTTTAGATTAGGCTGAGTGCACGCCAATAAAATTCACGCCAAGTCGAATATAGAGGGATACGAGTGCCGGCGAAGTTACGTGCGATAGGTTAGACGATGGCTAAAACTAATGCGACGACAAAATATGAAACAAGCCTACGACGGCTCTGGGCACTTCAGAGTCGTTCTTGTACTACCTCACGAATGACCGTTTCTGGCCGAACTGAGAAGCTCGGCAGCTGCGTTTCAGCGTCTCCTTTGAAGAATACAGACCCTTAGAATGGAAATTTCAGCGGCGATTGTCGACCCAATACAGGCATTGATATTAAAATAATCGTAATGACAAGAAGATCCCATCGATTGTAAACAGGCCCCTGACGGTGAAATGGCCGGTGACGTACCAAATATGGAATACTACCGGGATATTGAGATTTGTTTCCTTAGTCTCTCTTTTATTCTTCGATCCATAAAGCGCGCCTGCTGAAATTGACGCCTTTGAGCGCCGGATATTCTTCCATGGCTTTTTCCAGGTCGGTATCGGGCGCGCCGGGCGTGGAATAAACTAACACGCCGCCGAGGGTTTCAATCGTGCCTTTTGAAGCCTCTATCATTCCTTGCCTTAGGCCCGGTATCGAGTCCCAAAGGCTTGTGTCGGCGAGCAAAATCGAAGGCGTTTTTGCCTCTGATCCGACAATAGTTGCCGCAGCGATCTGAATTTTCAGGTTGCCGATATAGGTCTGCTCGCCTTCGAGCACCTCGAACCTGACCGTTTGCCCCAGCTCATCCTCGAGAACCCGGGTATCGGTGCCGCCGGAAGAGCCATACCGCGAGTGTGCAAAGTCGGCATGGGTTAGCTGATAGTTTCCGGCAGGAATATCCAGGAATATCAGGTATTTGGTGGCATCTGCCGTAAGTGTATAGGTAATTTCATTGCTGCCGATAACCGCGTTGTAAAAGAATACGGACACCCAGAACTCCTGTGTATCCAGGTTTTTCACCACCAAGCGGCGCAGGCGCAAATTGGTGTCCCGCTGGTGAAGATCGATCGACATCAAAACCAGGTTGTATTCGATGGAAGACAGGTCTTCGTCTTCGTACGTCAGCGCTTGTGGACGAACGCGGTGGAGTGCGGCACACCCGGTAAGGGAGAGGACAAGAAAACCGAGGATCGCCAGCTTCCATCCGGGTATGTTTAGCATTTCGAACTCCTCCGCAGCAAAATCCAGGGTCTGAGTCTAATTTTTCTGATATTACGGCTAAACGCTTATAGAAATCCAATCGTTCATCAGCAAGGCTCATATTTTTCGCACTCGGGACCGCTTGCCTTTACCGCTTTTTTCGGTTTGCGATCTTCGTACTGAGCAGGGATATCCCAAACACCTCGGCCCGAAAAAAGGCAACAACAATTACCTCAATCCGCTATTCCCGTTCTGCCCGGCCAAACTGGCTTGACGAAACCGAACGGCTGCGTCTGACTTAATGCGCAAGATGAGATCGCCGATGGCGATGAATTGAATCCCTCTATGGCGTATCATGTGTCTCGATGCAGGCGCCTACGGGAGGAAGGACCATGTTTCGGCTAAGCAAAATAACGATCTTGGCAGCGATAACGAGCCTTACCGGCTGCACCACTCTGCCAACCGAACCATCGGGGCAAACCTTTGACTCGGCGATAGGTACCTGGGTCACCGAATGGCAGGCGATGAAGGGCAGTAACACGACCCGAACCGCACTGATTATCGTCGACGAAAAGACTGCTACTTACCAATGGAATGACGGAAAAATTACCTTTTTTGAATCCGGTGGTACCAACCTGTGGCGCGGTTACTGGACTGAAGACTGGGCAAAAAAGTGCGATGTCAAGCAAGGCGAGCTCGAGAGCTGGGGGATCGTGACCCTGCGGTTTAACGAAGACTATAACCGCTTCGAAGGCACCTGGGATTCTTGCGGCAAGGGTAAAAAATCCCCGTGGGACGGCTTTCGCTAATCTTCGAAGAGATGATGTATATGCAGAGAACCTGGAAATTACGCGCCGTCGGTTTAGTGCACTTCTGAAATTTGCCCACCTGCAGATGCTGCTTCTCGACGGCGTATACCTGATGCCAGAACCACAACCGCGTTTCATAGAACAAATAGTGGCTATGCCCTGATTTGAACAGGGGACCCCATCATTATGAGTATTTCGCCCGTTTTCGATTTAATACCAATCACAGGCTTCTAATCTTAATTCGCTGTGGAATATCGAAACTCGAGTGTCTGTTACTGGCCGAGGCCGTGTGAAAACGAGAGTTAAGGTACGCATCAGATAACCTGGTAGGAGGTTGCTCAACTAGTTTGAGCAATATTCGGGTAGCAATCGCCGATTTATTCGGGGCGAGCGAACTGGTTAGATCGCTTCGAGCAGCTGTTTGGTGCCAATGAGGTTGATCACCCGCTTCATGTTATAAGCGAGCACATGCAGACTCATCTCGGTACTCACATGATCCAGGGTTTTCGTTAAAAAGTGTGTCGCACCCATCCAGCATTTCAATGTGCCGTAAGGATGTTCAACCGTCGCGCGACGGACTAGCATGGCATCGGGTTTTTCGGCCAGGCGTGCGGCGGCGCGTTCAACGACTGCCTCGCGAACCCAGCGGCTCACCCGTCGATTCTTGCCGGTCGTGCAGCGGGATTTGAGTGAACAGTGGGGACAGGCAGATGACCAGTAACGCCGGAGCAGCTTGCCGTTTTCCTCGCGCGTAAACCGATAGATCAATCGTTCACCCGCAGGACACTCGTACTCATCGTCTGCTTCGAAGTAGTGGAACTCGCTGCGATCAAACTGGCCTTTGGCCTTGTTGTGCGAGGTCGACGAATGAGGCACGTAAGCGGTGATGTTGCTGTCTTCACAGGCGCGAAGCTCACCG
>JAOTWM010000333.1 GCA_029862885.1 Gammaproteobacteria bacterium | reverse complement strand
CAGAGAGCGCGCGCGGCCGCAACCCAATCGTCGATGAAAACTGTAAGCTGGAGATCAAAATGGCTGTAGAACGTACCCTGTCGATAATCAAACCGGAAGCAGTCGCCAGTAATCTGATCGGCAAAATTTACGATCGATTTGAAAATGCGGGATTGCGAATCGTCGCGGCCCGGATGATTCATCTGTCCCAGACGCAGGCCGAAGGTTTTTACGCGGTGCACAAAGATCGACCGTTTTTCAAGCAATTGGTGGAGTACATGCAGTCTGGCCCGGTTATGGTGCAGGTGTTGGAAGGCGAGAATGCGATCCTAAAACATCGCGAAATTATGGGCGCCACCAATCCCGCCGATGCCGCGGCCGGGACTATTCGTGCGGACTTTGCGATGTCTATCGAGGAAAACGCCGTTCACGGTTCCGATGGGCCCGGCACTGCCAAAACTGAGATTGCGTACTTCTTCCAGTCCCACGAAATTCTGTCACGCACGCGGTAGCGCGGTCGCAAATTTTATGTCTACGCCCCTGCTTAACCTGATGGATTATGATCGTGAATCGATGCTGGGTTTGATGGCTGCACTGGGTGAGCGCAGTTTTCGCGCCGGCCAGTTGTTGCAGTGGATCTACCAACAGGGCGTGTTCGACTTTGCGGGGATGACCAATCTCAGCAAAGATTTACGCGGGCGGCTTGGCGAGATTGCCGAAATTCGCGGACCCGAGGTCGTCGGCGACCAAACCGCGGCTGACGGCACCCGAAAGTGGTTGTTGCAGGTGGACGATAAGAACCGCATCGAGACCGTGTTTATACCGGAACCGGGGCGCGGTACGCTATGTGTGTCGTCGCAGGCCGGCTGCGCCTTGAATTGTAGTTTTTGCGCGACCGGGCGCCAGGGCTACAACCGCAACTTAAGTGCCGGCGAAATCATTGGCCAGGTCTGGCTCGCCGATCGATTATTGCGCGCGGAGCAGGGCGCTGCATCATCCCCGATCACGAATGTGGTGATGATGGGGATGGGCGAACCGTTGCTGAACTTCGATAACGTGGTGTCGGCGATGCGAATTATGTTAGACGATTATTCATTCGGAATGTCACGGCGGCGAATTACCTTGAGCACGGCCGGAGTCGTGCCCGCCATTACGCGGCTGGGCAACGAGTGTCCGGTCAGCCTCGCCGTTTCCTTGCACGCCCCAAACGATAGGCTACGTGATGAGTTGGTGCCGTTGAATCGGAAATACCCGATTCGCGTGCTGTTGGATGCGTGCCGACGCTATGTGGCCGGGGAGTCGCGGCGCCGGATTACGTATGAATATACGATGTTGGCCGGCGTTAACGATGCGCCGGCGCAGGCCCGTGAATTGCGTGATCTGTTGGTCAATACCCCTGCGAAGGTCAACCTAATCCCTTATAATCCCGTGCCAGGTATCGCATACCGCCGGTCCGATCCGGCTACAATCGATCGATTTCGCGACATCTTGTTGGCGGGAGGCATCATGACGATCACCCGGAAGACACGCGGTGCAGATATTGCTGCGGCATGTGGTCAATTAACGGGCCAAATCACCGATCGTACTCAGCGTTCGGTACGGTTGCAGCGGCACGGGGCGGAGGCAAATTGAGATCCGGGTTACGCTGGCTGGCGGTGGGCCTGGCGCTGATCTTGGCGGCCGGCTGCAGCACTACCAAACCGTCCAAGCCGAAATGGAAACCTGAAGAACGGGTCGATGTTCATGTAAAACTCGGTTGGGGCTATTTGCAACGCGGCCAATTAGAAATCGCGCGGCAGGAGTTGGAGCGAGCGTTGGAATTGGATTCGGATCATTCTCGCGCCAATCACATAATGGCGATTCTGCAAATACGATTAAATAACAATGCGGGTGCCGACCCCTATTTTGCGCGCGCCGTACGCAACGATCCGGAAAATATCGATGCGCGAAATGATTACGGCGTATACCTGTGTGACGTGTCTCGTCGCGATCAGGGCATGCAGCAGTTCGAAGACGCGTTGGCGTCGCCGCTGAATCGGCGCAGGGAAATGACCTATTTGCGTGCGGCGACCTGTTTAATGGCTGGAACGGATTGGACGTTGGCGGAAACCTATCTGCGTAACGCACTCAATATCCAGCCGCGATTCGCGGATGCGTTATATTTGATGGCGCAATTGAAATACCGTGAACAAAACTACATGTCGGCGCGGGCTCATCTGCAGCGCTACTTCGACTCGGGGGCGCTGAACTCACAGTCGCTGTTTTTGGCGGTGCAGGTTGAACGAAATCTGGGGGCACGAGATCTGGAATCGAGTTATGCTAAACAACTGCGTTTGCAGTATCCAAAATCGCAAGAGGCAAAGGAATTGGATCGCGCAGGTGGAACGACAACACAATGAATTCCAGATTGAATCTGGAGACGATTCCTTCCGGTAAGGCTCCAGGTCAGTTGTTGCGAACAGCCCGTCAATCGATGGGCCTAACGGTCGATGATGTGGCGGCGGAGCTGCGTCTCGCACCCGACCAAATCACTGCGCTCGAAGAGAATGACTTTCAGCAACTTGCAGGTCAAACCTATGTGCGCGGGTACCTGAGAAGTTATGCGCGATTAGTGGATCTGCCTGCGGAGCACATCGTTCCGTCCGGCGACGACAAGCGTTTCGCGATGGAGAACACCGATGCTGTGGTTCCGGCGCCGCGCCGGAAATTTAAACACAGCAGCAGTCCGGCCAAGGTACTCACCTATATATTTTTGATCGTGTTGGTGGGACTGGTCATGGTGTGGTGGTACCAACGTGCCGGCATCAAGCCGCCCGGTGCCGGTGAACAGCTTGGCGCCATGCCACCGCTAGAGATTGCCGTAGCGGCAAACGATGGTGTGCCGACGGTCGACGGGATGCTGTTGGATACCAAACGTGAGTCAAAGATCACATCGGCGGGCTCAGCGCAGGATGCACTATTGATTATGGCCGCGGAAGAATACGCGGTGCCGGATTCCGCCACGGATGACGCTGCCGGCTCGGAGTCGCCCAATTCTGTTGAATCCGCCGCTGCCGGCGTTGCAACCAGCGTCCCTGCGCCCGCTGTGGTGCCGGACCCGGTGGTGCCGGAGCCGGTGGTGTCGGAGCCGGTGACAATTGAGACGGCCGCCACGATACCGGTTATGATCAAGCAGCTCGTGCTGTATTTTGCTGCGCCGACCTGGGCCGAGGTTCGCGATGCACAGAGCCAACTGCTGTTGGCCGAGACCGTGACCCTCGATCAAGTCGTTGCCTTACAGGGTACACCGCCGTTCGCTGTCAACATCGGCCGAGCGGCGGGCGTTCAGGTCGGATATGAAGGCAAGCTTTATAACGTGACGCCGCGTAATGATGACGCGTCAGCACGATTTAGTGTCGGAAAATTCGGCCAGCCGTAATTCTTATTCGTAGTGGCGTCTTACTCAATCCAAGCCGTGCGCGGCATGAACGATCTGTTGCCGGAAGTTATTGATGCCTGGCAATGTCTTGAGGCCGTGCTCCGGCAAGTGACGGCCGCTTACGGTTATCGTGAGATTCGCACCCCCGTACTCGAGCGCACTGCATTGTTTCAACGTTCGATCGGCACGGATACCGATATTGTTTCGAAGGAAATGTATACGTTTTTGGATTTAAACGGTGAAAGCCTCACACTGCGTCCTGAGGCGACAGCCAGTTGTGTGCGTGCCGGCCTCGAGCACGGTCTGTTCCACAACCAGCAGCAACGCTTTTGGTACGTCGGTCCGATGTTCCGGCACGAGAAACCGCAAAAAGGCCGGTATCGGCAGTTTCATCAATTCGGAATCGAGGCGTTTGGCTGGCCGGGACCGGATATCGACGCCGAAATTATTGCGGTGGGAGAACGCCTGTGGCGCACGCTGGGCCTCGGACCTGTCGTTTTGGAGATTAACTCGCTGGGGTCGGGCGAGTCGCGGCGGCGCTTTCGCGACGATCTCGTGGCCTACCTGACCGCTCACGAGAGCGCGCTTGACGCTGACAGTCGGGGTCGCTTACAAACCAATCCGCTGCGGGTTCTTGATAGTAAACACCCCGAGACCCAATCGGTGGTCGCGGCCGCGCCGAGTCTAATCGACTATCTCGACAGCGATTGCCGTCGCCATTTTGATGGATTTTGCGCACGTTTGGACGACCTCAAGGTAAACTACCGCATTAATCCTCGTCTGGTCAGGGGGCTTGATTATTACTCGCGCACCGTCTTTGAATGGGTGACCGATCGGCTCGGCGCACAAAACGCGATCTGTGCCGGGGGGCGATATGACGGATTGGTGGAGACATTGGGAGGAAAGTCAGTGCCGGCGGCGGGTTTCGCAGTCGGTGTTGAACGGGTGTTGGAATTGCTGGCCTTATCGAAGCCGTTAGCGCCTGGCATTGTCCCGGATTTATTTATTGCCGCGTTCGGAGAAGGAGCCAACCAAACCGCATTTGTTTTGGCAGAACGGTTACGTACCGCGGGCATGACGGTCATTAGCCAGTGTGGTGGCGGCGGCGCCAAACGGCAACTGCGGCAGGCCGACCGCAGCGGTGCGCGGTATGCCCTGGTGTTGGGCGACGACGAACTTGCGCGCGGTGAAATTGCGGTCAAACCGCTACGTAGCGATGCGCCACAATTTCTTGTATCGCTTAGTAAAATCGAACACGAGCTTGAACTTTTATTGCGTTCCGAGCCAGCGCAGCCGGCAATGGCTGCACACGAACGCGGTTGATCCGGAGACTGATGTATGGACCCTCGCTTTAGCGATGACGAACAACTCGAAAAGTTAAAGTCGTGGTGGCACGACAATCGTTGGTCGATCATCACCGGATTGGTGTTGGGGCTCAGTGTTGTGGTGGGCTGGAACGGTTGGCAACAATACACCACAAGCCGTGCCGAATCGGCATCGGTGTTATACGAGCGGATGCTTACAGCCGACGCTGCCGCGAATCTCGACGCAGCAGAGGCGTTGGCGAGCGAACTGATTCGCGACTATGGCAACTCAGGCTATGCCGGCAAGGCGGCGTTGTTGTCGGCTAAACTCGCGTCGCAACGCGGTGACTACACTGCGGCGGCGGAGCGACTACGTTGGATAATCGTGGAATCCGGGGAACCCGGTATGGTGCATGTCGCGCAGTTGCGCTTGGGCCGGGTGCTGATTGCCGCCGGCGATTACGCGCAAGCAGAATCGGTCCTCAATGTTGCCGATCGCGGCGCGTTTGAATCGCAGTATGCGGAGCTATTGGGCGACGCGTACGGCGCGCAAAATCATTTAGACAAAGCGCGTAATGCGTACACCGCGAGTCTTGATGCATTGCCACCGAGTTCCAGTTACCGGCCGATTCTGTCTATGAAATTGCATAACATTGCCGCGGAGTAGATTTTGAAACGGCTAATTATTGTTCTGACTTTAGTGTTAATGGCGGCATGTGGTGGTGGCGACAAAGTCAAACTGGACCGCGCCGACGTGGCCCCGAAGCCATTGGCCGAATTCGTCACCACAGTGGGTATACAACGCATATGGAGCCGTGACGTCGGTGCCAATTTCGACAAACGATATTTGAACCTCAGCCCGGCTTTGGCCAGCGGTGTAGTCTATACCGCCAACTCGGTGGGACGAATCGTTGCCACCGATATCGATACCGGGAAGCGATTGTGGACGGTCGATCTCGATGCGACATTGACCGCCGGCGTGGGACGCGGTTCCAAAACCCTAATCGTGGCGCTCGGCGATGGCGAGGTGGCGGCGCTTGGGCAGGAGTCAGGTGACGTGATGTGGACG
>JAOTWM010000332.1 GCA_029862885.1 Gammaproteobacteria bacterium | reverse complement strand
ACGCATAATTCGTGCACCAAAGATTTTCTCATGACCACGCATCAACCATTTTTCTCGGTAATAACCGCCTCTCTCAACAACGCCGCGACCCTCACAGACGCATTGAATTCAATCCGCGCCCAAGGATTCAGGGATCTAGAACACATCGTGATTGATGGTGGATCCCAGGACGACACACTCAGAATACTCGAATCGTATAAAGACACATATAATCTCCGGTGGATTTCCGAGCCGGACGAGGGGATCTCCGACGCGTTAAACAAAGGCGTGCGGCTCTCAGCGGGGAAATATCTACTGGTCATACAAGCGGACGACTTCCTCATCAGTGACGATGTGCTTACCCATGCGTATAACTTGCTCAGTGATGAGCAGTTCGACATCATGAGTTTTCCGGTATATGTGGTTTATCAAAACGGCACAAAAGTACTTTACGAACCACGCAAATATACGAACATTCGTTATCACTTCAAAAATATCTTCCCCCATCAAGGGACCTTCGTGCACAAACGTGTTTATGATGCCGTCGGTTTGTTTCGCACCGAATTGCACATTTCGATGGATTACGATTTTTTTTATCGTTGCATGAACGCCAAACGTAGTTTTTGCAAAGGAAACATACCGATAGCCGTCTGGCGAGCCGAAGGTATAAGTCATACGCAGAAATATACGCGCATCCTATACGAGATGCGCGTCCAGGACCTAAATGAAGATAGTAAATTATGGCGTGTTGCTCAACGCGCGTTTCGGTTATTATACGTTCCGTACCGCAAACTGCATTCCATCGTAAATCGGCTTCGATCCAGGTATTACGGAATGCCGATCAACTAGTCTCTCTGCTTTGCAATTGCCACGCTGTTGATTAGGCCGACGCCGTTTCGGCCGCCGGACCTTGGGCACACGCTCGATGCCTCCGCCTTGCACTTTCAAACGCTTGCGGTATCGCCATGGCTGCATCCCTTTGGATAAGCTGCTAACCTCGGTAGACGATTTCTGGTTTGGTATTCACCCTTCGGCGAGCAGCCGGTCAATCTCACAAACATACCGTTCCGTTGCCCTGCCGTCCGCGTAACGACCATATACCTCCCGCCTTACACGCCACATGTGATCGCTGTAATCTGTCAACAGATCGTCAGAGCGCTCACAACTGCGAACCAGGGTATCTGTCAATTGTGCGAAATCGCTCACGACGGGTCCAAACCGGTATTCGGGGCCGTAAGAAAATCCCTTTGCGAATGGCGCTGTTATATCAATGAATACAGTCGGTCTTCGCAGCACTAGAAAATCGAAAACTATAGAAGACCAGTCGCTGACCAAAACGTCGCTGACAAATAGCAAGGCCTCTGTATCCGGATACTCGGATAGGGGGATAAACCTGATATTAGGGAACGATTGTGTCTTATTGTCGTCACTGTTCAGATGCGCCCTAAAGATAATGAGCCAATTGTGGCGTTGCGCCAGATCGTGCAAGCGCGTAAAAAAACCAACAGGGGTCATTTCGAAAGGGATGTTCGAGTGCGCCTGTTTGCCGTGATGCCAAGTGGGTGCGAACAATATAATCTTTCTATACCCTTCCGGTAAGCCCAAAACGCCCAGGATTTCTTGTTTCTCGTATTCACTATTCACAAGCGCGTCCGTGCGCGCGTAGCCGGTCACTTTCACTTGGTGCGAGCCGAATCCGTACCGATTCTCGTACATACGCTTCATGGAAGGTGACGACACAAAGGTTGCGTTATACTTGTGCAGCCAGTGAAAGTCCGCTTGATCGAATCCCTTGAAGGGAATTCCGTGCCAGACATCCACAAACTTGGCGCCCGTCAATTTCTGCAAGAAATACAAGGAGTGTGGGCCATGGTCGGTGACCACGCAGGCAGCCCGACATGCCCAAATAACATCCCGTACACCAAGCCCACTCAGGACGCGGACTCCATCGTTTCTTAGGTGCCTGGCGTAGGCAGGATCAACAACTAGATAGCTAACGCTGAATCTGTGATCGCCCCTCTTACCCAAATACCCATACAACGCCCTCAAATTACCATTCAGTTTATGACCGTAAAGCACTAAATCTGCTGTGTTCCTTCCCTTCAACCATCGAAAGATTACTCCAACTAATACATTAATAGTGAAAATGACCAAATAAACCCAATGTCTCACGTTTGTTTTATCGACTTTCAAACTGGCGACCCTGCCGTCTAGTGCCTTATTTTCTCAATCACCGCGGTAGTCGAAATCGCAGGCGTCCTCGGCAAATAGACTACCTCACAAATATCACTGAGATAGTTGAACTTTCCCGACCAATCGTCTCCCATAACCAAGATATCCGCTTCGTGTTCGATAATGTAGTCCCGCTTCTGCTCCAGAGATTCCTCGAGGAATACGCCGTCGACTACCCGCAACGCCCCGATTAAGAGCATCCTTTCCGCTTGATCGTAGACCGGATAACGGCCTTTTTTATCGTAATTCAAGTCGTCCGATGAGACGCCCACCGTCAAGCTACCGCCACGTTCACGGGCTCTTTCCAGGAGCTTGAGATGCCCGACGTGAAATACATCGAAGGTCCCAAAGGTTATGACGCGCTTCGCTACGGCTGACATAGACGTCTAGTTTAACGATAGTGAACGAGCCCAATTCAGCTTTGGTGAGCCCGTTACCATCAGGGCCACTATCCGGCAGATCATCCACCACACCCTGTGTTCGAGCCCTTGCCCTTCGTGGCCTGCAAGACCTCTCGATACAAGTCCAGGTAGTCCGCCACCCGACCACTTTGATTGTGCAGTTCCTCAGCGTAGCGGCGCACCCTTCTGGACAGAGCGTCGGCGGGTTGGCTAAATACCCAGCGGACACCCTTAGCAAGTTCTAGAGGTTTATACGGAGCGGCCAGAAAACCCGAGTCCCGGTGGCGAATCATGTCAGGTAAACCACCCACATCAAACGCGACACACGGCGTCCCACACGCCGTAGCTTCTTTAATGACATTCGGCAGATTGTCCATCTCAGCGGGAAATACCACCACATCCGCCGAACCGTAGGCCGACACAAGCGCGTTCTCGTCGGATAAATTCCCCAGAAAGTTCACCTTGTACCCATGCAGGAAGGTATTGTCGTCACCTTCGGAACCAAAGACGACAAGTTCGCACTGGTCCGGACCGAAACTCTCCGAAAGAGCCCGCAGCGTAGCTGGCAGATACTGGTATCCCTTGCGGCGATCCTTAGTCGCATTGACGGCACCGAATAGTATGAGCCGCTTGTCATTTGACAGTCCGAATACTCGCCGCGCTTCATTTTTGGGTACCGGTCTATATTTTTCCAAATCGATCGGATTGGGAATGTTGATAACTTCATAATCGCAAAACAGCTTGCTTTCTGATGCGCATTTCGCCATCCATTTGCTGGGACAAGTAATCGTAAATTGACTATCTTTCCAACACCGCCGTTTATACGCCCAAACCAACCTGTTGATGTCAACACCGGCATCTGCCGCCGGCCGGTTTCGCCGAGTGTATCCTTCCTGGTAGCGCTCCGGATCACCGGGTAACATGTAGTGCTCCGCCCCGCTAAATGCCCACATGTCCGGCATTTTCCACACGATTGGAATGCGCACCTTCGCAATCTCGGAGATGCTGATCATACTGGCGCCAACCCAATGGAACTGCACGATGTCGCCCCCCAACCGATTTATGACACGATGGGTTCCAGTTGGAAATATATTGAGGGAATGAAAGACCCTATTGGACGATCTTTGCAGCCTTAACAATCGCCGCGATAGCACGCGCCACGCCAATAACACGCCGCGGCTGGGGCGTTCCAGCTCAATGACGTTGGGATCCATGCTCCGCTTTTTGATGACGAGCATGCGGCTATCAATGCCTTCTTTCACCATCGCGCTATGCAAGCGATAGGCTCCGATTCCAGCGCCGTCACGACTTTCGGAACGGCAAACGTGAAGAACCCGCACGTTACTGCTATTCATTGGCGACAAACCAGTCCCAAGTCTTTTTGAACCCATCCTCCAGCGTTGTCAAAGGCGCGTAACCGAAGCATTTTGTTGCTTTTGAAATATCGCAGTAAGTGTGTCTAATTTCCCCGGGCCTGAAGTTTTTGAATTTAACGTCAAAATCCTTCCCAAGGACCGATCGCGCAATCTTGATAAGATCGTTCACCGAGTTCGGTAGACCCTGACCGAGTTGAAACACACCCGATACCCGTTTATCGATGGCCCTACAGATCCCATCGACCAAGTCTTCAACGTAAAGGAAATCACGGGTCTGACTACCATCCCCGTACACTTCGATTTCGCCTTTTCTCGTTATATCTTTGATGAATTTCGCCACGACACTGCCCTTGTTCCGCGAATGCGGGCCGTAGAGATTAGAAAAGCGCAAACTCACAGCGCTCATCCCATAGGACTGTGCATACGCTGAACAATAGCCTTCCGCCGCAAGTTTTGATGCTCCGTACGGTGATGCAGGTCTAGCCGCCATCTCCTCGTGGACCGGCGGAGGTACTTCTCCCAGGATTGCGCCGCCAGTGGATGCATTCACGAACCTCTTAATGTCCTGCCGGCGCATACTTTCAAGCACATTGAAAGTTCCTTGCACGTTGATATCAAAGTTGAGCCCGGGTTCGTCGATAGAATCCATGACGCGAGTGTGAGCCGCCAAATGAATAACCACATCTGCATCCTTTACGAGACGGTCAACGATACTGATATTACGAATGTCGCCCTCGACAATCTCGACCCGGGCCGAAGGTTCCAGGTCACCGCTTACATTGCTCATGTTATCCAGCACTGTAACAACATAGCGGTCATCTGCAATGAGGCGCGGTATCAAATTGGTACCGATAAACCCCGCACCACCTGTGATAAGCACACGTTCCATTTTTTCCTCTATTTTTTCGGCTCTACGATCTACGGTGCGTCCGAAGACACAACTGCATCTCTATCGAAAGATCGGTTCATGTTCCGTACAACCGGATTGTTGTACAACCTGTTCGCGTACGCACGAGCTGCGTGCGCCGCTTCAGCCTTATACCGGTGAATGTCGGTGACCACCCGGCCGATCGCGATCGCAAACTTTTCCGTCGTCGGGGCGGCTATCCCGTTTCCGTGAGTTATCCCCTCTTCCAATGAAGTCCCGCTAGTACAAACGAAAGGTTTGCCATAAGCCAACGCCTCGGAAATGGCGCCGGACCCACGTACTCCATACACGTTTTGGTCATAGGGAAACAACAACGCATCGTACGATCGCAGGTTCTCCTTGTATTCGTCTTGACTGACCTGGTTATCCAACAATACTACATTGCTGATGCGGCCCAGATCTTGTACGTGATCCTCGAGACAATCTTGCGCTCTCGGTTTTTGTATTACGAAGGAAACCTTCCGGCCACCACGATGGAGCTCGTTAAATCCCCGCACAATCTCCGGCAACCGGTGAAACCCCTTGTCGCGTCGCCCTCCACCGACCACACCGACCCGAACGCACTCGCCTGATGCACTGTTACGCTTGTTGTCATCCAGAGGAATTGAGGGGTAGGGATAACAGGCCACCGGGATTTTCAGTGCCGCAGATAATCTTTCAGCATGCCGTTTGGTCTCGGTATACACAAAGATCTGTTCACCCAGTTGCGTATTGTTTCGCAGATACCGGAGCATCTTTGCGTAAGGATAGCCTCCAGTCATCCACGCTGCCTGCTCGTACATAATAATGAGGTGAAAAGTCGGCGCCGTTCCAGCATCACATCTTTTCAAATAGTGCGATACCGCTCCGAACAGAAATCGATCCGTGGTCGGAATGAAT
>JAOTWM010000022.1 GCA_029862885.1 Gammaproteobacteria bacterium | reverse complement strand
TCCAAGTCGAATAGCGCGGTTGTTGGAATATGAAACAGCACACGTCGATCGTTGACGCGAACGTCGTGGCTATGGGTTGAGATGTAGTTCAACGCTTGCACGTGTGTAAGCCGTTGTCAGGTCAACGTAGTGGGGGATCGTTCCAACGCTGTACCGTCACAACCAAATGAGCGCTACCTTCAAACGCACTGCCGCCACTGGTAACGACTGCTTTTACGGATAGATCACCGGCGTTGTTGGTGCTGAATGGACGTTGCGAGTTGGGTCCAGCGCCAGCGGCCACAAACAAACCGGTGCTGGCATCAATACTGCCTGCGAACTTTGTATCCTCCAGCGCCGCAGCCGCTTCGCTGTTATTCTCCACTGACCACGTAGCCGGCATGACGCCAACACGGACATCGTCGTTTGTTCCCGCCTTACCGTCCGCACCGTTTAGATAAGCCACCGCATCAAATTGCGCCGGTACCGGCGCCAACGGTCCGTCGCCGCCAACTCGGGCAATGGCGTTTTCTGGCTCAACCCGGATGGAATCTATAGTGCTATAGACGACGAACGCATCGTCCATACGCACGGAGCCGACACTGGCGCTGCGTTGACCCGGTACTGCGCCATCCCCTACATGCGCTTTAACTGTAATTGTGTCTGCTGAGGCTGCAACAATCTCCATTATTTCCACACCGTCACCGAAACTCACATTGCCTGCGAGCCCGGTTCCGTGGATGGCGATATGTGCAGTTTCGCCGGTCTTCAAGTAGCGCGGCTGAACCGCCAAAACATGCGCCTGTGCGTCGTTTCGTACCGCGCTCAGATCGCCGCCGATTACGTCATTGTCGCGCAAATACCAACGTCCGGACATGCTATCGCCGTCGGGCGTTAGCGCGTAAACTTGATGAACTGTTTGGCCATCCAGTTCTACGCTACCACGCACTTCATAACCGGTATACACAATCGCGCTACCGCTACCCTTCACCGACGAGCCGTCGGCGTATTGCATATTCAGCGAGATGGAATAAGTGTCGTCGCCGCTTTTATTGAACGTCATCGCACCATGATAAACGCCTCGACCGGGTTGGGAACCGGTCAAGCGCCAAGCCCCGGATAAATCGTGAGCGGCGTGAGATTGCCATTCCGACCAGGCTTGCGTCTCAAGTGGATAGTTTTGTGCCAGTAACGGCGGAACATCGTTCTTGGCAATCTCCCACCAATTTCGATCCCGCCCCAGGTTTTGGTACTCGATAGTGGGGAACTGGCCCATGTGAAAATGAGAGAGCTTTAACCATTCTCCCTCAGTGCGACGTTGCAACGCAAACCGCCCGTAGGTGTGGCAACGCGCGCACATAACAGCAAGGGTTTCATCGGGCTGATCCTCCACCATGTTGGAGCGGCGTTCCAAGAGATAACGACGGTCGGCGGTTTCCGCAGGTGCGAGCCCCCTTGTATCGGCAAGATATTTGACCAGGGCCGCTCGCTCTTCACCCGTCACTTTGACTCCATGGATCAGCATCATGCGGACAATGTTCATGTCCCAGCCTTCCGGTGTACGGCGTGAATCCTTTATTCTTTCCAGGCCATCGTCGGTACGAGTGTGGCACGAACCGCACTTACTTTCGAGCAATGCCTGTCCCGATTGTTGCGCGCTTGCGACAAGGGCAAAGAAAACGCCCGATAACCCCAGAAACAACGCACAAAGAACACGATTCTTCATTCTCGCCTCCTATCCTCGTCTAGTTTCTATTCTAGTTACGGCATCATTATAACCGGATGCCGGCCAAATGAAAGTCCGGGATCATCCATTTGGTACCGGCCCATCAATGGTCGTGACAATTTGGTTTTTCTGCTCTTTTGTTGAATACATCACTGCAATCCTCGAGCGCGCAGCCAGCTCAGTGCCGTTTGAATGGAATTTTCAGAAACGGAAAATTTCCCTACTGCTTTTTGTATACACTCATCACTGACTCCGACATCATGAATAAACTCCATCAAATCGACCAAAGGAGCACCCGCAACCTGCCATACACCCCTTGGGTGGTCGCTGGTAACGATAACTTTTCGTTCGCAAATGAATCCATTTTCGGATACAGGCCTATCCGCAACTTTAGGGGCGTGATCTGTTGGGCTCGAATGAGCCGGTCGTTCATCTGGCCACTGTTGACGCTCGATCCAAAATGCGCTGCTCGGCCAGCGGGTTTCCTGGCGATAGAAATCACGTCCAACACGTGCCATCCTCCAGAAATCTGTTTCTAGTTTTTCTTTATAAAATCTTCTTGCCACGTCTCCATCTCCAGGTCGGCGAACAATAGTATTGATTACCGGTACCAAAGCCAGGGCACCACTAACTGACTCATACAAGCCGTGGCCGGCTAAGGGATCTATACTCATTGCCGCATCGCCAACACAATACCACCCTGTGGTAAAAGTGTTTTCGCACAATGCGGTACTAGCATCACGCGCGGTCGTTTCACCAATCGGATGTGCATCGCGCAATTGGTCGTGATATTCACTAAGGGAATGGATGATTCGATTACACATATTACTTAGTTCACGTCGTGGTGGGAGGCGATCTCTCTCCAATGACAGAAAAAGTTGAATAAGCACACGACTGTTTTCACAGCTGGCGAACCATGCCCAACCGTCTTCGAAAGTCGCAATCGATGTTGACGGCAATTGCTTACGACCTAACATCCAGTATTGGCCAATGCTAATGCTGCGTGGGCCGATTCGCCATTGACCTCGACGGCCCGTAGCCCGCCCACGAGCATCAATCACGATATCTGCCCGTGTATGACAAATGTCACCGCGATCGTTACGCCATCTAATTTCATGGCATTCGGCCGTGTTCGATATCCGCAACACCTGTCCCGACAGGATATCTACCCCAGCATTCCTGGCATCGATCAGTAGTCCCCTATCGAATCTATTACGATATACGATTCGTTCTCGGTTCCCTTCAAAGCGTTCTCCATTCCAATTGGCAATTCGTCGAACTTCACGACCTACCGTTGCTAACGCACTCTCACATTTGGCGAACTTCAATCCGTTGTAAGCACGTTCCGACAGGCCTTCGATGGTATCAAACTGACGCGGCCGCGAGATAATTACCACCTCGTGGCCTAGTTGACGCAATCCACACGACAACACGACACCCGCTGGGCCACCTCCAAGAATTAGTATTGAAAAATTAGAACAACGCATATCGAATTGTAGGTCGGCCCGCAGCTTTCCCAACGCTTTCGATCAACTTATGTTTAAAGGTGTGTAACATGTGCATGGCGAACTCGTAATGTTACCCGGTAAATAGCGGTCCTCACCCCCCCTTATTCCAGAATGGAGGCGAGTCATAATATGCAAGATCGGATCATTTCATCAACCGGATCGACAGATGGTTGTTGTTTCGCTACTGGCTATATTCCATTATTGTGTGTTCACTAAAACTTAAAGTATTCGCTTTATTTGAACCAGTCATACTATATTTCACTATTCGCAACAACACATGACTTCAATAATGCAGGGCCCCATCGCCGATCGGAAACGAGGCTCCGAACTGGAACCCCGACGAGCTGCTATTCCTGTATGACCAGGACAGCTACTACGTCGCGCTTGATGTCGACACAGTCGGCCAATTGCCGACGCTTCTCATCGAAGTTCATCGGGTAAACCAGGGATGAAGAGACTGTTAGCTTGCTTCGGGTGTTTGGCGCTCATGCTATGGGTGTCGTCATCAACTCAGGCAGATGCCGTCACGGACGCCGTTGAGCGCAACCAAGAGGTGGTTGTGCTCTATCGGGCCGGCGACTGGAATCGGGCGCTGGTCGCCGCTAAGCAAGCCCTACTTGCGAACGAAACAGCGCTGGGTTCAGACCATCATGAAGTGGCGACAAGTCTGTATCAGCTAGGTACGTTGTACCAACGCCGCGGCCAATATGATAAGGCGGAGGGGTTTCATCAACGCGCACTCGTAATTCGCGAACAACGGCTGCCCGCCAACGACCTGCGGATCGCGGATAGTGTCATGGCGCTCGGAGCTATGAATCGGAATCGCGGCTGGTACGGTACGGCCGAGCCGTTTCTAGAGCGCGGATTAAGGATCCGGGAGGCAGCCCTCGGTCCTGACCATCTGAAAGTTGCCCACGGTCTTAATGAGTTGGCGCGCATGTATCGGGCGCAGGATCGTTTCTCAGAAGCGGCGGACCTAGCGCAACGTGCCATCTCGATCCTCGAACGGACACTCGGTTCGGAGCACCCCACGGTGGCGGAAGGGCTCAACGAGCTGGCATTGATCTTTCACAATCAAGGGCGGCTCGACAAAGCAGAGCCCTACTATCTTCGTGCCCTCGAAATTCGCAAGTCCGCATTGGATCCAAAGGATATTCTCATCGCGCGGAGTCTGAGCAACCTGGCAACGCTTAATCACAACGCGGGAGATTTTGCGCGAGCCGAATCTTATTATCGTCAGTCGCTGCAGACCAAACAGTCGGTACTGGGGCCCACGCACCCTGACGTCGCAATCACGCTGCGTAACATGGGGTTGATGTTCAAGGACAAAGGCGATCCGGCGCAGGCGGAAGCGTTCTTGCAGAACGCCGTGGTAATGCTTGAGGCGAAGGTTGGGGTGAACGCGCCCACGGTGGCAGGAACGCTGGCCAACCTGGCGGATCTGTATATCTATCAAGGACGACATGATGAGGCGGAGACAGTATTGCAGCGGGCGGTGGGTATCTGGGAATCCGCACTGGATCCCCATCATCCGGCCTTGGCTAGGACATTGAGCAGCCTCGCCCTGGTCTACGTGCATCAACGACGGTTTGCGGCGGCGGAGCCACTGCAAAGTCGCAGTGTGGCCATCCTCGAGCGGGCCCTGGGACCGGACAATCCGGACCTCGCCACGGCTTATGGCAATCTTGCCCTGATTCTTGCAGCGCAGGAGAAAATCGAGCGGGCCGAAGGGCATTACCGCAGCGCCCTAGCGATACGCGAACGCGTGTTAGGCCTTGATCACCCTCAGGTGGCAGATATCCTGGACGCGTTGGCATCGCTGCTCGGAGAGAACGGACGCGAGAACGAGGCGGAGTTGCTCGCCACCCGTGCCAAAGTAATAAGGGACGGAGACAAGTAGCTCGGGAATCTTTAGATCTGACAGTCACCGGGAGTTGCAGCCCGTAAAAACCCGATCTGCACTAATTTGGAGCTTCGTCAGGTCTTGAGCATAGTGGATAACCTCCAGCATGAAGTTCGAGATACCGTACAGGGCAATTTGCATCAAGCTAGTGGTCCAAGGATACTTGGGACCTGGAGATTTGGTTTGGTGCTCACCAGAGGCACAGATATATATGTTTCTGGCTTACAGCAAGAGCGATCAGGAAGACCTTACGCCTTGGCAACTGAAGCTGTTAAAGACGCTTGTTCAGCGCGAGTTTGAACTATGAAAAAGACATTATTTGATGAACTGGTAACCAGTATTCAAGAGGCAGGACGGATTAAGCGTGGCGACGCTAAGCCGAGTCGTCAGATATGCGACCGTGACCGAAACGTGACACAAACCAGTCCCAACCTGTCCAATCGAGTCACGTTGTGTCACGGTAGTGCGAACCAGATGCGCGTAAGTTATTGAAAATTAAAGACTGACAAAATGAACCATGTCTTCGGGAGGCAGGGGCCGGGGGTTCGAATCCTCTCACCCCGACCAGTACTATGCACTGGCAATGCTCCCTCCGGATTCGCGCAACTTGAGCGGAGGCACGCAGATTTTCATTTAATGATTCGTGCCGGTTCTTCATTTTTTCTTTGCCAACTACTATGTAACGTCACAACCGATGTAGGGTTACGGCTTCGGTCAATCGACAGGGTGGTGGCCGAAATCCTGTTTTACCCGAGAACAACTCGCTCTGTACCAAGGCTGTGGTTCCTGAATAATCATCTCGTTTGATTCTATTGGATTCCCCCATGAATCCGGCTAGCCTGGAAGCCGTATTGAAATGGCTGCGTATATTGTTCGGCGTAGTGCGATCGGCAATTCGTCCACGCCAAGAGTTGGCACTTGAGAATCTGGCGCTACGTCAACAGCTCGCGGTGCTCAAGCACCGTTATCCGAGACCACGCCTCCAGGATTCAACTCGATTATTTTGGGTATACTTGATTCGGGTATTGAAAAACTGGCGGATCTCTCTACGTATACTGCAACCGGCAACCGTGGTTCGATGGCATCGGCAGGGATTCAAGTATTACTGGCCTTGGAAAAGCCGTGGCCGCGAACATCCCAAGATCGATCCTGAAATCCGCGACTTAATTCAGCGGATGTGCAACACCAACCCGCTGTGGGGCGCACCGCAGATACAGGGAGAACTGCTCAAGTTAGGGTTCGAAATATCCGAAGCCACCGTATCCAAGTACATGATCCGCCGCCATGGTCCGCCTTCACAGACCTGGCGAATTTTTTTCTCAATCGTGCAAAGGAAACGGTATCACTCGACTTCTTCACGGTACCAACCGCGACATTCAAGATCCTATTCGTGTTCTTGGTGCTCCGCAATGACCGAAGACGTATCGTCCATTTTAATGTAACGGCGCACCCCACAGCTGAATGGACGGCGTGGCAACTTCTAGAACGGTGTGGACTAGGTGACAATCCACAGTACCTGACTCGTGATCGCGACGCGATCTATGGCGCACACTTTCGCAGACGATCCAATGTACTCGAAATCGACGAAATCGTCATCGCTCGCCGATCACCGTGGCAGAATCCGTAGGTAGAGCGGCTGATCGGTTCCATCCGCCGGGAATGTGTCGATCAGATCGTTGTTCTCGGAGAACGTCACCTAAAGCGTGTTCTTTCCCATTACGTGGATTACTGTAACCAAGCCCGAACCCACCTTTCGCTAAATAAAGATGCCCCGGCGGGTCGGGAAATACACACGAAAGAACAAGAGAGGGTTGTTTCACTCAGACCCGCCGTTGGACTGCGTCATGAATACCGCCGCATTGCTGCCTAAAATGTTTCGCGGATGATTTTTTACGGACGACACCATACAAAGCCCCTTAAATATAAGAGGAAAAAAAGGGCGGGCAAGCGTTGTTACTGACCCAAGTCATGGAGCCCTTTCCCTCGTTATGATATTGGGGACACAAAATTTTAAGGAATGGGGACCGCTTGCGCAACAAGGCGACGCCGAATCGCAGTACAACCTTGGCGTAATTTACCGCAATGGTGAAGGCGTACCACAGGACAATACAGAAAATGAATTTGCCCCGTTTTCCCGTTTCGGTTTTTTGTTCCTTTTCATATTTTACACCTTTTCACTTCGCCATCTGTCTTCGACATGATTAGATATTTGGCGCATGAACCCATGAGATTTCTTACTAAAGAGGAACATGATCATGAAGTATGACAAATCAAACGAAAGCCGTCGTAAGTTACTGAAATCAGCCCTCGCCGGCAGTGGCGCTGTCATCGCGGGTAAGAGCCTTCCAGAGAACTGGACTAAGCCGGTTGTAGAGTCCGTATTGCTTCCAGCACATGCGCAAACTTCGTTTGTAGGAGGCTCCTACCATCTTCGCCCAAACGGTAATACTACCGGATTAAATTCTGATTCCGACAATCTGTTTGCCCGCCTTGTTGACTCGACGATTCCTACCGCAAATGCGCAGATTTCCGTGTTTCCCGTTGATTATTGTGTTGACGTTACGGCAAATGGCGAGTGGAATGCGGTCATCAATTCAATAAATGGAAACTGGACGGCTACTGGAACAGTCGGCGGGGGTGAAGTACCGATGACCGCAATACTTTGTACTGACCATCCGCTAGTAACGTTCCGGGTGATATCTAATGCAGCATCGCAGGTGCAAATAGAAATAAAAGAAGGTGGTATTGTTTCTGGCCCGAGCTCACTACCAGCTGGTATATGCCCAACGTTAGCACTATGCAGTGCCTTACCTTCCGATATATGACTAAAAACAAACATCCAGTCGTTGTCTCCCGTTGTAGACAAGGTGAAACACCTTCGAAGTGTCTCGTTCGAATGGAATCGTACGGCTGAGACTGTCGGACAATCGAATGGGTCCCGATAATTCGGTGTCATTGCCCAAGAGGTTGAGGCTGTCTTTCCCCAACTGACCGCACCTCTGGGAAATACAAAATTTAAGGCTGTAGACTACGGGAAACTGGCAGCCAATCTTACTGAAGCCGTTAAAGAATTGAGTGCCGAGAATGAGATTCTGACGACAAGGCTGAACAATACAATGGCAGAGTTGTGGCAAACGCGAGCAGAGTAGTCAAGCTGAAATCCAAAGATACAAAGGAGCCGATAGCCATCATCAATGAGTGAGATAACAATTCGTCAGCGACCCCCTTACTACTTAGAAAACATCGAAACAGTATCGACTAAATTGTGCAATATAGATCGAGTCCCAATTCCTTTTGACTCGAAAGAATGTTAGTGCTTGGCGAAGTTATTCAAAGAAGGTCTTACTCAAAGTTTGGATCGGCAAAGACAGATTCTTAGTAACTTTATGACCAGTGACGTGCAGCCCTGGCGTTTACGTGAAGTAACCGAACACCGTTGAGGCGTTAGCTGCCGTTCAGATATTTTGGTGCGAACGACGTTTCAGGGTCGACTGCAGAAGTACGAGTAACTTCCGTACCGTTAAGGGTTGTCAGATGCCTGCCCGAGGTTGTACGCGCGACACGAAGAAGGCGTCTGCGGGGCAGGCGTCTAACAAGCCTCGAGGGAGAAAACCGCGGGGAGGTGTCGCGAATCTTTAGCTATGGAGATTTATAAAAGGTGAGTTACGTTTGCGCATCGAGAGACGAAGTTATGTGCTGCTGACCGCGCGACGAAGTTGTGATGATGACGGTTTGTGCGGTGGGATTCGCTGCGGTACGTATTCGGAAATGGTGGGAATTTAGGCGTTGAGCAACAGTGATCTCGCGCACGCTGCGGTAGCGGCATGTCAACTTGATCGGTGTCGCTCCTAAATATTCACCTCGCTTGATCCTATTGTATTTTTCCTTGGATTCGCACTAGTCTGTAATCTATGTTGAAATGGATGGGTATACCGCTCAGAACACTGCGATCGTCGGTCCGGTCGCGACAAGCATTAGCGCTTGAGAATTTGGTACTACGCCAACCGCTAGCCGTGCTCAAACACCGCCACCCACGACCGTCATTAACGGATTCAGATCGATAATTTTGGGTCGATTTGAGCCGAATTCGGAGGAACTGGCAGAGTTCGCTACACCTGGTGCAACCGGCAACCGTGGTCCGATGGCATCGACAGAGTTTCAAGTATTACTGGCGTTGGAAGAGCCGCGGCCGCGGGCGCCCCAAGATTGATGCTGACCTGCGCCGTCTGATACGACAAATGTGTCAGGCCAATACGCTGTGGGGGTGCGCCGCGGATATATGGTGAACTCCTAAAGCTGGGACTCGGTTTATCCGAAGCCACGGTATCCAAGTATATGAACCGCCAATGGGGGCCACCTTCGCAGACATGGCAAACCTCTTTACTTAACCATGCAGCAGGAACTGTATCGCTCGATTTTTTCACCGTGCCGACAACCACATTCAAAGTCTTATTTGTGCTGATGGTGCTCAGCAATGACCGCCGGCGAATTCTGCACTTCAATGCTACTCAACACCCAACGGCAGAGTGGACGGCGCGGCAATTGATAGAAGCCTGTGGAATAGACCACAATCCACGATATTTACTTCGTGATCGCGATGCGATCTATGGCGAGCGCTTTTGCAGACAAGCCAAGATTCTCCGGATTGAGGAAGTCACTGCCGCTCCGCAGTCACCCTGGCAGAATCCTTACGTGGAACGGATGACTGGGTCAATACGACGAGAATGCGTCGATTACATTATCGTACCTGGCGAACGGCATATCAATCGCGTACTTTCGGACTACGCGGACTATTACAACAAAACGCAAACGCATCTTTCACTAGATTAAGATGCGCCAAATCGGCGTGATACACAGTCGAAAGAATGCCGGAAACTGGTCTCAATCAAACGTCTCAGCGGACTGCATCATGAATATTTGCGTATCGCCGCATAGAAATGAAGCATGGATGAATTTTTGGGAACCACAATTATAAATCGCCGTCCTTCCTTAATATTCGCGTCATTTTATTCGATTACATTTTTCAATGGACTCCAGCTTGCCTGGAATCCATGCTGAATTGGCTGGGAACATTGTTCGAAACGATGCCAGCGCCGATTCACCCGCGTTGCAACAAAAGTACCCCTTAGAAAGAAACGGATTGTTCGATGCTGCCGACTTGGATGACAGTCACACCATCCAACGTTTGGGTATATGTTAACGGCCGACAAAATAATCCAAATTTGGCCGCCCAGGCCAGATCGGCCGCGCAGCAACAAAACGCCGTAGCGGAGCATCGGGGAATTGCGTCGAAGCGACTCGCGAGATTGCTTTTACTCATCTCTCATTTTGATACTATTAGGTTTATCGTACCGGAAAAAATGTGATAGAAATCTCAGAACACGCCACATTCAACCTCGGAGAAATTCGCAATGAAGATCCTATTGGTATCCACACTAATTTTTCTAACCGTCACTGCGACACAAATGGCTTCTGCGGCCAAGGCCTATTTAGCGGGCGGTTGTTTTTGGTGCATGGAAGCGGATTTCGAAAAATTACCGGGTGTGACAGATGTAGTTTCCGGTTTTACCGGCGGGACTTTAGAAAATCCCACTTACAACGGTAATCACAGCGGTCACTATGAGGCAGTTGAGATCACCTATGACCCAGAGGTTGTCAGTTACCAGGATTTACTGGATCATTACTGGGTCAACATCGATCCGTTCGATGCCAGAGGTCAATTCTGTGACAAAGGCCACAGTTATCTTAGTGCGATATTCGTTTCAAATGCCGATGAAAAACGATTGGCGGAGCAATCCAGGCAAAAAGTAGTTATGGAGTTTGCATCACTCGACGTGGTCACGCCGATACTGGATGCCTCGGTTTTCTACCCAATCAAAGGCAACGAGGCGTATCATCAAGATTATTATAAGACCAATCCGATACGGTACAATGTTTATCGCTGGAATTGCGGTCGGGATAGAAGGCTCAAAGAAATCTGGGGCGACCGCGTAACCCATGAGTAAAATGAAAATAGGTTCACCCAGATGGTCTCGGCGCACGTACCGAGCCTGCAGGCCTCGGAGTCGTTAATCCCATCGACCGAATTCGGTTGACGGTCCGCGACCAACCCGTAGCGGGAGCGAGACAGTGAGCGGAAGCGGCGTGACGCATCAGGCAACTGTATTCGGGCACGATTAGCCGATTTCGGCCGGAGCAAACACCTCGAGCCCGCCAGCCACGCCGTTGGCCTCGAACTTGCCCAAAGCACGCCAGTTCCCCGGGAGCACCCGCACAAATTCGGCCGATACCAGGACTGTCTCCCTAACCTCTTTGGTCAGGCTCTCAAGCCGGCTCACTTCGTTGGCGGCGCTGCCGATTACCGAGAACTCGAGACGGGTCGGGACGCCGATGTTGCCGTAAAGCACTTCACCGATGTGCAGGCCGAGACCGAAGGCGAGCGGTTCCTGCGCCTGATGGGCACGTTGCAGATTCAACTCGTTCATCCGCTCCCGGGCTCCGTGTGCAGCAGCCATGGCTCGTTCCGCCGCGCTCGCGGCGCTCACCTCCGGACCGATGGGGAACACCGCCAGTACCGCATCGCCGATGAATCGCAGCACTTCGCCACCGTGTTCGAGTACTGCGCCTGCGGTGCAGTCGAAGTACGCGTTCACGGCCCGCAGAAAGTCGGCGACCGGGAGGCGTTGCGCCAGAGCAGTCGAACCCCGCAGGTCGGTGTACCAGACGACGGCCGGGATACGGTCGACATCACCGAGCCGGATCTGTCCTTCGAGAACCCGTCGACCGACATCCTCGCCGAGATACGCCGATGCCACATTTTGAGCCGTGTGTTCGTGTTTGGAGAGCTTAGCGACCAATCCCACGTAAGGCAGAATGTCCCGCAGGAACGCAACATCCGAATCGCTGAATCCGTCCGGCGCGTCGCTAACCCACGACGTCAAAATTCCGTCTTGTCGCTCGAAGGCGGTCTCCGGATCGCCAAATGGCGTCAACACCGCCAAGTAGTCGGTCGCCCCGGCGTCGCGAAATTCCTGGAGTACGGGAAACTGCTGGAAGTCGGAAGGCTCCTTCAAACGCTGGCGGAACTCACGTTGACGATTTTCGATCATCCAAAACAGCGGACTGCGAAGCCAATCGTCCTGCGGGGCAGGCGCATGCTCGCGCGGGTTCACTTCCAGCCCGCGGCCCCGCCACCACGTCATGTCCACCGATGCGAGTAGTGGATGCAACGTCCGGATGGCGAGGTGGGAACGGAACAGCGGAAGTCCGGAATCCACCAACATCTCGCAGAGCCGCGCGAACACCCGCTCGTAATTCTGATTGGCGAGTGCGTCGGTAATCAACCGGTCGACAATTGTCGATTTGTGTCCCATGTGTATTCGATTAACCCAAGTGCAGCCCGTTCGCAATGGGCCGATTCGAAACCGCAAACACCACCGAGCCATCGGCCCGAACAAATCCCGTGCCCCGGCGCTTCAATATGAACGAACCGACCTGCGTTTGCGAAATGTTCACTACTGCCAGCAGCCCCCGTCCTATCAGGCCGTCGCGTCCGGGTATAGGAACAATTAAACACATGCGGCTGGCGATTTTGTAATAATTACCGCAAAAGGCAATTTATGCAGTCTCGTTCTTGAACACAACCTTCCCTTCCCTTCTCTGCCATGAAAGATCTGCCGATACTCCTCGCACATTTGTTAACTGCGATCGCCAGATTCACTACGCCCGGCGGTGCGACGGCCGATGTCGCTGACAACTTCAATGGAAATCCCGTTACTGTGACCCGTTCCAGTCACCGGTCGTTAGGCAAGTATCAATTCGCCATACACTCGGATGCCTCGACTACATGAATCCACTTATCTAATACCAATTGAGACAATTTGTGAAACTGACATCATATTCGCCCGAATCTGCGTGTTATATCACGACTGTCAATTGGTCTCGTGTTGACGAGACATTGATACTTGCAGAGCAGGGTTTTTAGTAAGATGGCTTCTCGTGCCAGGACAAATAAACTACCACCTGGCATCATAAATGCTTTTCTATTATACAAATGTTATTCTTTTTGATGTATGAACAGGGAAATTACGGACGATGACATCATTAGGTAACAGCTTGGTCGGGCTGATTTTTCTCACGGTCGCGGCAGCCCTCACCTTTTTGATGTTTTACATATGGAAGTTTCCATTTGACCATGAGCAAAATACAAGTCATGCGCCGCCATCGTTAATTCGAACTCATCGACTCCTCGGGTACGTCTATGTCGTAATTTACATCTACTTGATGTGGCAAATGGTGCCACGATTATGGGCGTATCAAATCGAGTTGCCGCCACGCACGGTAATGCATTTAACACTGGGCATTTCGATTGGCGCATTACTCATAACCAAACTCACCATCGTGCGCTTTTTCAAGCACATGGAAGCAACACTGGTTCCTTTACTTGGCAGCGCGTTATTTATTTGTACCTTTCTACTGATCTCACTGGCACTTCCCTTCTCATTGCGCGAAGTCTACTTGCAAAGCAAGGCATTGAATGACGATGAAATGTCAGCAACTCGCATCGCCCGCGTACGCGAACACTTACCGCGCATTGGCCTCGATAACGAGCAGCTACTAAACACGCTAGCGACACGAGAGGGATTATTGACCGGGCGGCGCACGTTAACGGTCAAATGCATACAGTGCCATGACCTGCGTACCGTTCTGGCGCGCCCGCGCACTCCACAAAACTGGCAGCAAACCGTAGCGCGTATGGCCAACCGCTCGACGATTCTGAATCCGATCACACAAGAAGATCAGTGGTATGTCACGGCGTATCTCATCGCGGTCTCACCGACCTTACAAGAGACATTGCGGCAACGGCGGCAACTGGCGATGACGGCGGTTGAATCGCAACAGTCTGTGATGTCGGCAATGAAAATGGTGGATGACCCCGCCGAAGATTCAAACTATGACGCGCAGAAAGCGCGTGCGGTGTTTGAGCAAACCTGTTCGCAATGTCATGCCTACACACTAGTTGAAAACGCACGTCCCGGCAACAAAGACGAAGCGGCGGCACTGGTTCAGCGAATGGTGGGAAACGGGCTGGTTGCTGGTGACGAAGAGCTGAACACAGTCATCCGCTATCTTACGGAAACGTACGCGGGCGGCGGTGAGGCCACACCGACAACCACAGCAATCGACACTCCCGAACCCTCAGCAAAAGAGCCCGATGCGATTATCGCAACGGACACGATGGCCGGTTTCGCACTAGATGGTGAATCGCTTTACTCACAGCGATTATGCATTACGTGTCACGGCCCTGGCGGAAAGGTGCCTATCGGACCCAACTATCCGATACTGGCTGGCCAGAATAAAGACTACTTGGTGCAACAAATAATAGACATCAAAACCAGTTTGCGTAATAACGGCATAACGTCGGTGATGAGTTCCATAGTACAAAACGTTAGCGACGAAGAAATCGAAGCTATTTCGGGATATTTATCCGGCGTTGAATAAAGCGATTTTGTCCGTGAAATGGGACCAATCGAATTATCACAAAATTGTAAAATATGCGAACTTTATGCGGGTTAGAAATGACTAATGCCGTATACACTTCTGGACGACACCCAGACACAAAGTTAGCGATGGTAATTTACCAAAGGAGAACACAATGATTCTATCGAAGCTATGTGGTGCCGCGATCATCGCGTCAATGACTGTATTTGGCACGCACGCATTTGCCGCCAATGGCGAACGGATTCAGGTCACGGGCGAGTTCATGGATACCTGGTGCTACACCTCGCAGGTGATGGGTGGAGCGGATTCTGTATTGGGTTCCGCGCATCATGTGTGCGCAGTGTGGTGTGCGGCGGGCGGCATCCCAGTCGGGCTTCGCACAGATGACGACAAGATATACATGATCCTTAAATTTGGCGATGACGATACCAGTGTCGCCAATCTCGGCGTACTCGATCTGCAAAGCAAAAGTGCGACGGTGGATGGAACCCTGTACGAGCGAGATGGAATTAACTATTTGTTGATCGACGAGATCATTGATGATCACGGTATTGTTAACCGCACACACGAGATTACTGGCGTAATACCGCCGTTTGCGTTGCCGAAACAGTAAGGAGGCCGTCATGAAAATCATAAAGTTACCACTGTTACCTCAAATTACTGTTTTGCTGATAAGCGCTGCTTTTGTAGATTCCGCGCTTGCCGCAAAGGGTTGGGGTGTAACGGGGGAGGAGATTGCCCGTTTTGATGCCAAAGTCGTCGATATATTGTGTGAACTCAGCGGCGACTGCCCCGAAAATTGCGGTGGCGGTAAGCGCCAACTCGGGTTGATCGACAGCGAGGGAAAGCTGATCCTGGTCGGTAAAAATAAATCGCCCTTTAGCGGTGCCGCCGTGGAGTTACTGCCTTTCTGCGGTAAACAGGTCACCGCCGATGGTTTGTTTACTGAAAATCGTGGGGTGCGATTATTTGCCTTACAATTCGTACGCGAAGGGTCGGATGGTAAATGGCGTGGCGCGACTCGATTTGTCAACGATTGGGCGGAGCGCAATGGATTTGCTGCTGACTCCGCGGAAGCCAAACAATGGTTTCGAAACGATCCCAATGTCATACGCATTATTGAGCGTGATGGCCTGTTAGGACTCGGCAAGGAAGCAGATAAAGAATTTTTGGCCGGCATGGGCATGGCGGCCTCCGCTCAAACCGCCAGTGCTCCCAACGGCCAGGCGTTATTCGGCCAACGGCTTTGCAGCACATGTCACGGGCCGGAAGGCAAGGCGCCGATACAGTCGACGTATCCAAAGCTCGCCGGTCAAAACAAAGAATATCTGGTGCAGCAGATTACGGATATTCAAAGTGGCGCACGCAATAATGGGCTCACTGCTGTAATGAAGCCCATCGTGCAAAAGGTAACGGCGGAAGAAATCGAGGCTATTTCGGAATATCTGTCGAGCGTTCCGCGCTAAATAACCTCTCGCGCTTTTGCGGGCGGGGTTTGATCACGAATCACACGAAATTGACCGTTACAGGCAATTTCCTGTCACGCTGCCTGTCGATTTGTCCGTGGTCCGACTCAATACATACTTGAAGGAGAATCGAATACCTCACCGCACGACGGACAGCGCAATGCGCCTGGTTTTTTAGCCTCGCATTGCGCGACTACCCCCGCGGCCTCATCTTCAGTGAGACAAAGTTCCGCTCGAAATGTATCCAGGTCGGTATGATCATCTTGTGAAATCGACAGCGACGTGATTGATCGCCCATCTTTTATGTCATCAGTACGACGCACACACAGTAATAAAATACACCAGTACTAGCAGGCCTGCACCCATCGAAATTTGCGATGGAAGTCTCTACAGTACATACAGATATCTAAACGCGCTCTAATTACAGGAAAAGTAACCGACTACCGGTGTCACCGCGATTACATAACGGCAAGTTAAATATATCGGCCTTACCCTAACAAATAGAACTGGCAGGTTCTAACGATTAGCGTTATGCTCTGAAACGCGGTACGTAGAAACAAATAATTCGAGACCGCAGACTTAGCGATTTCCAAAGGAGGGATCGGCGTGAATTTTCAGGCCATTGCTTTAGTCGCGTTTGGATTTCTGGCGTATGGGTTGGTGTCCAAATGTTTGGACGATACACCCTTGACCGCACCCATGTTTTTTACCGGCTTCGGTGTGTTACTAGCGTTCTTTGTGCCGGACGCGATTGTGCATAACATGGCCCACGGTTTTATTCATACGCTTGCCGAAGTCACGTTAGTTCTGGTGTTGTTTTCGGACGCGGCACGTATCGATCTGGTTAAACTTCGCGCGGATCACAATTTGCCGCAACGCTTGTTGCTCATCGGAATGCCACTAAGCATCATTCTTGGCACTATTTGTGCCGCATATTTGTTCGGTCAGTTGAATATTTGGGAAGCAGCCCTGCTGGCTGCGATATTGGTTCCCACCGACGCCGCCCTTGGCCAGGCCGTTGTCACCAGTAAACACGTCCCGGTGCGCATTCGGCAAACGTTGAATGTCGAAAGCGGCCTCAATGACGGTATTGCGTTGCCTTTGGTGCTTCTGTTTGCGTACTTGGCTAATATGATGAATGAATCGGCGAATGCGGCTCACTGGCTTAAGTTTGGTGCACTGCAGATTATTTTTGGTCCACTTGTCGGCGCATTCGTTGGGTACGCCGGCGCGCGTTTGGTCGACGCTGTTACAAAACAAGACTGGATCAGCGAAGCCTTTGAAGGAATTGGTGCATTAAGCATCGCCTTGCTTGCCTTCGCATTAGCGGAGCTCGTTCATGGCAATGGGTTCATCGCAGCGTTTGTAGCCGGCTTGGTGTTTGGCAACACACTTTCCCACTCTTGCAAGTTTCTTTATGCATTTGCCGAGACCGAGGGTCAACTGCTCACATTAACCACGTTTCTTATTTTTGGTGCCACGATGATTCCTTCCCTCATACACGGCCTACAATGGGAATATATCGTTTACGCTGTACTTAGTCTGACAGTCATACGCATGCTGCCCATCGCAATCGCATTATGGGGCACAGGTGTTAACACGAAAACGGTTGCGTTTGTTGGCTGGTTTGGCCCACGGGGATTAGCGTCAATTTTATTTGCCTTACTTATCGTCGAAGACATGGGTGTCGGTAACCGGCAGCAAGTTTTGGCCGTTGTCGTGGTGACGGTCGTATTCAGTATTGTTTTGCACGGACTATCGGCCGCGCCCGGGTCACGCTGGTATGGGAAGACGACACAACAATTAGGAAAATGCGCGGAGAACGAAGCAGTATGCGAATTGCCCTATCGCGTTCGCGCAGCGAAGTTGTAGGCAAGCATGGCAAATACCAGTCAATTCTGATAGCAGTATGACGACGACATATTTTCCCGTGTTAACAGGCCCGCATTGGCCGGAAACGCGAGATGCGATTCATGCGTATTCGAAAGTTCTCGGCGCATATTGCAAAGCACTTGCACCGAAACAAAAGCATCGGTGGCATGTCGCGTTGCAGCCATCCGCACAGGGACTGCGTAGCGGTACTTTACGTTGCGGCGCCAACGCATTCGAAATCACATTATGTTTGATGCAACCTTCAGGCGTGGTCTTGCGGTACAAACATCTTGTCGATGAACCGGAGGGTAGCGCCTAATTCGTTGAGTTATGGCGTGCCGTGATATCGACGGGTGAGCAATTAATGCAATGACAGGGAGAAACTCATGAGCGAGTCCGACACAACTTTGCAGTGGCACAAAGTCGCGGCGCCTGACGAACTGGCAGCGGGCCGGGTGAAAACCGTAGTTGCCGGCACGAGATCTATGGCACTTACGAACATAGATGGACAGTACACCGCAATGGATAATCGTTGTCCTCATCAAGGCGGACCGTTGGGTGAAGGCTCGATTGAAATCGGTGCGGAGGGTCAGCGTTGGTTGCGTTGCCCGTGGCACGGGTGGGATTTTGATCCACTAACCGGATTGCCGCCGGGTGGGCACGAAGACTCTGGGCAGGAATTGTTTCCCGTCGACGCTAGAGAGGACGGAATTTATGTCGGCCTGGAGGCCGAACCGAAAAAATCACGCACAGTAAGCGACATCATGGTGGAAACCATGATCAACTGGGAAGTTAAAAGCGTTTTTGGGATTGTCGGCCATTCCAATCTCGGCTTGGCCGACGCTTTGCGGGTACAAGAAGTACAGGGAAACTTGAACTACTACGGAGTCCGGCACGAATGCGCGGCCGCATTCGCATGTTCGGGTTATGCCAAGCTCACCGGAAAACCCGCCGCTTGCTTGGCCATCGCAGGTCCGGGCGCAACCAACTTGTTAACGGGATTGTGGGATGCCAAAGTCGACCGCGCTCCCGTACTCGCTCTGACCGGCCAAGTGGATGTGCAGGTCATTGGACCCGGCGCTTTTCAGGATATCGATTTATCCGCTGCGTTCGAGGCCGTTTCCAACTTCAGTCAACCCGTGCTCAACACATCCAGGCATGCGGAGCTCATGACACTTGCTTGTAAAAACGCGATCGTCAATCGCGACGTGGCGAATTTGATTTTTCCCGATAATGTACAGACGCTGCCAGCATCCGACAGCGCTAAGGCTTCGGGGCCGAGTGGACGCATCGGACCGCAGTCCATCAGCCCCGCACCCGAAGCACTTGCCGACTCCATGGCGCTCATTCATCAACACAATCGCCCGATCATTATTGTAGGGTACGGTGCGCGTAATGCCATGCAGCGGATCATTCAACTGGCCGAAAAACTCAATGCGCCGGTGTTAACAACCTTTAAGGGTAAAGGGCAGATTTCCGATCATCATCCATTGGCTGCCGGTGTATTAGGCCGTTCAGGAACCCCTATCGCAAGTTGGTTTATGAACAAGTGCGACTTGATACTGGCATTCGGTTCATCGTTCTCGAATCACACCGGTATTACTCCAAATAGACCAATCATTCAGGTCGACTTTGACCAAATGGCGCTCGGCAAATTTCATCCGGTGACGGTGCCGGTGTGGGGCGAAATCGGCGTCACTGCGGAATTGATTTGTAATGAATTGTCTGAATCGCACCAAACGGTGGATCAACGCCCAGAAATCGCCGATCGCTGGGCGATTTGGCGTAGTGAAAAAACCAGTCGAGTCGCCGACGACCGCGGGCATGGTGTTAATTCCGCCAGTATTTTCGCCGCCTTGAGCGAGCTCGCGCCGCAAGACGCCGTCATTTCTGTCGATGTCGGTAATAACACTTATTCATTTGGCCGTTATTTTGAATGTGCCAGTCAGTCGGTTTTGATGTCCGGTTATCTGGGCTCCATCGGCTTCGGATTTCCCGCGGCTATTGGCGCGTGGGCCGCTACTCAGGATTTCCCAGAATTCAAAGGACGAAAGATTATTTCAGTGAGTGGCGATGGTGGATTCGGCCAATACCTTGCGGAATTCACCACAGCAGTCAAATATGGAATGGATATCACACATATTCTTTTGAACAACAATGAACTCGGAAAAATCTCGAAGGAACAGCGAGCGGGCGAGTTCGCAGTCTGGCAAACATCCTTGCACAATCCCAATTTCGCAAGCTTCGCGAAGTTGTGCGGTGGATTTGGTCAGCGCGTCAAGAATAGTAATGAACTGGAACCGGCGATTAGGGCCGGGTTGGAACATCAAGGACCTGCGTTGGTTGAGGTCGTTTCTGACGTAGAGTTGGTCTAATGCCGAGTAATACGTTCCGACCACGTTGGCGATCGGAACCAGTAACGCCCTTTCCAGGACCCCGGTTCCAGTCCGGCCGGCCCGAATAGGCGCCCGGCTACCGGCAACGCGATTAAAATATTGTGCCCTGCCACACCCTGCAACAGGCCGCTCTAGTCTTTAAAATTCTAGAACTCGAAACCGGGAATGCCGCCGCGATGCAATGGAAAACCGATATTCGGCGTTTCAGCCCTCATAACCGGGCCGGTTATTTCCTCGGTTCAAACGATTCGCCGATTCTCCGATTCCGCAAACTCGTAGGTTTGCCCTCGCTGCCAAATGAAAATTTCGTTGACGTTGTAGATTCTTCTCATCTAAATTGGTAGTGCGAATCTTGCCGAGTTCGCGTACCCTCCGCGCTCCCTTCTCGATTGGTGACGGATACGCAACCTTGCATAGCCCTATACTTTCTATCTCACGCCGGACTCGTCGCACCCCGGTCTCGGCACGCGTGGCCGCCTCCGGCGTGAAAGGCTATACGGTCTACAATCATATGTTGCTGCCCACTGTTTTCGACTCCATGGAGGCGGACTATTGGCATCTGAAACGCCACGTACAGGTCTGGGACGTTGCTTGCGAGCGACAAGTGGAAGTTCGGGGACCGGATGCTGCGCGTCTTGTGCAGATGCTTACCCCGCGAGACCTTTCGTCCATGACCATCGGGCGTTGCTACTACACGCCGATGGTCGACGAAACCGGTGGTATGCTCAATGATCCGGTAACCCTAAAACTTGACGACGATCGATATTGGATATCAATCGCTGACTCCGACCTCTTGTTATGGGTGAAGGGCCTCGCATTCGGTATGAGACTCGAAGCGGATGTGAGCGAACCCGATGTGTCTCCGCTTGCCGTCCAGGGCCCCAAGGCCGATCAACTCATGACACGCGTATTCGGTGAGCAGGTGCGCTCGATCCGCTTCTTTCACTTTCGCCTAATGGGTTTTCAAGGGCGACAATTGATCGTCTCGCGGTCGGGCTACTCTCGACAAGGCGGTTTCGAGATCTATGTCGACCAGACCAGTCTCGGTGAGCCGCTGTGGGATGCACTGTTTGCCGCCGGAGAAGACCTCGGCGTCAGCGCGGGTGGACCCAATCTTATTGAGCGTGTTGAGAGCGGGTTGCTGTCTTACGGTAATGACATGACTCGAGAGAATACGCCGCATGAATGCGGGCTTGGGCGCTTTTGCGATACGCCGGACGCGATTGGCTGCGTCGGGCGCGACGCCTTGTTGCGGGTCACCGCCGAGGGGCCAATTCGACAAATCCGCGGTCTTAAGATCGCCGGTGAACCGGTACCGCCTTGCACGGAGCTATGGCCCGTTTTCGCCGACGGTGAACAAGTGGGGAGTGTCTCATCGGCAATCTGGTCGCCTGAGTTCAACACCAATGTGGCGATTGGTATGATACGTATGACGCACTGGGCGCCGGGAACAATGCTGGAGGTGGGAGCATCCGACGGCACACGGGCGGCGGAAGTCTGCAATCTACCGCACGACTAGCCGAGCGAACATCGATCGCATCGACGCTTTTTTACGACCAGTCTTCCTCGAAGGGACAGCCGGATAGTCTGTTGTTGCTGTCGGTAGCCACGTTCTTCGATTATTGACCCGGGAAATGTTATTCATTCTCGAATCCTCGCGTGTTAAGACGTTGCACCAAAAAATGCGGGGCAACTCAACGTGACCTCATTTCCCGGTCCTTGAATATTTACGTCGTAATTGAATGGCAGAAAACTCACTCGATCTGTACGTCGGCGCGGCGGCACCGAAAACCGACGAAGATTGTTACGATATGTCAATCCACCTTGACGCCGCGATCGACCATAACCGCTTATCACCGACGGGCCTGGGCGAAACGTTGCGCGAAAGCGGACTCTGCCGGTTCGATGGCTGCTTGAATCCAAATGCCCTTGAGTAATTCGTATCGGAAGTTTAACCCCTCGAGTCCGATGCACGGGCTGCCATACTCCGACAACCCGCGGTTACCCGTAATGACTGACTGCTACTCCATGGCTTGCGTTTGCGTCGACTGCGCCGTTTGTATGCTCCGGTCATAGCTTAGACGCTTGGCCGCGTCCACCGTCATCAACTGCAGAAAGTGTTTGACGTCCAGGTCGGAGCCCACGGGTGTAGCGTTGCCGCCCCCGCCGAAAACGTACTGAGGCACGGCCCGCTTGCTAAATGCTTCGGCCCAGATTTCTTGGATCTTGACTTCCGCTTCGAGCTTTTGGGCCAAAGCGTTGTCGGCAAGCAGGATCTTTTCCTTTCTAAACGCTTCGGCTTCAGCCGCGACCTTGACGGATTTGGCATCGACCTTAGCTTTAGACAGCAATATCTTTGCTGTTTCTTCCTGTATTAGAGCCTGCTGGCGCTGACGTTCGGCCTCAATCAACACCTCTTTCCTTCTGGTCTCCGCCTTCGTCGTGACTTCGATCTGTTGCACCTTCATCTCGGCTTGGCGTTCTGCAACTTCGCGGTCGCCTCGAGCGATCGCCAGTAGTTTCTGTTCCTCTTCCTGAATCTTTTGCTCGCGGGCGATCGCCCGCTTAGCCGACGCTTCCTGTTTTTGCTCCATGCGCGCGACGAACTTCGTATTCGGCTTCATGTCGGTTACCCGCGCTTCATGGACTGCGATTCCATAAAGCGTGAATTTTTGCTCCTTGCGCACAGGAAGCCCTGTCTTGCGATCGATTTTCTTCTCCACTACAAATACGGTCTTGAGCTTATCGCCAAACTCACCCTGGGCCGACGGATTCGACGCGTCCGCTTCCGCAATTTGTGGCTTGACCGAATCTCTACGGACCTCTTTGCGCTTCACCAAGTAAATCCCGTTCTGCATCTGATTCTCAAATTCGCTGATGAACTCGGTGCGATCACCCGAGTAGTAATCCTCCGCGGACATCAACGACGCAGTGGCCTGCAGGGTCTCTTGAAACGATGGTATCAACGCCACACGCAGCAGGTTTTCGGGCGAACGGTACTCGTGAGCCATCCGCAAAAATGTTTCTGAGTCAGTCGGTATGCGGAATCGGACGGTTGCCATTGCATCCGCATCCACTTGATCCAAAAACATAATATTAAGAGGAGACAAGCTGGCACTTACCACGGAAGTATCCGCTTCGGCGTTGACACCGTCTGCGGTAGCGTCATCGGCCAGCACAGTCATGGCTTTTTTCCACGCGTTGATTCGTCCAAACAGATACATGCTATAACCGACGCCGTCGACGACGCGTTCCTGGCCGGTTATGGTACGGACATGGTAGATGTAGCCTGGCTCCGCATAGAAAAACACTTGATTGAAAGT
>JAOTWM010000331.1 GCA_029862885.1 Gammaproteobacteria bacterium | reverse complement strand
ACCCGCGAGGAAAACCCGGCGGAGTGTTACTGTTCCGTCTCGCGTTCTGCAATGACCTTGCGGCCGCGATAATATCCGTCGGGAGTAATGTGATGACGGCGATGCTGCTCACCGGATACGGGGTCAATGGATAGCGCCGTAGTCGATAACGCGTCGTGGGAACGCCGCATGCCGCGTTTTGATGGTGTTGTTCGATTCTTTTGTACAGCCATGGGTGCCGCCCCCTACAAAGATTTCTGGGAATGTTTACGTCGATCGCAACCATACTAGCGTGGGGTAAAATCGATTTTCCCTCTGGCCGCGAGTCGGCGCATCATATAGTCGCACTTACAGTCTGTCAAAACACGGATCGACGGCATTTTTTACACCCGTCGGTATGGCAAAATCGATTGTAAACAAAGTAAGAAAGTACATTAATTAATATATATTATCTGCTATTTATTAATTAGTTATAAAGTTTATTGAATCTATAATCTGATTATGAAATCAAACACGCCCTTGGTGCTCGCTTCGACATCGCCATACCGCCGCGCGCTACTGGACCAACTCGGATTGGCCTTTGATATCGTTGATCCGGCAATAGACGAGACCCGGCGCGAGGATGAGTCGCCACGACATATGGTGGAACGATTGGCAATCGAGAAGGCGCGAGCAGGTGCTCAGCAAGCCCCAGACTCATTAGTGGTGGGGTCCGACCAAATTGCCATCCACGGCGATATGATCGTCGGTAAGCCGCGCAACCACGAAGACGCGATCAATCAATTATTATCGGCATCGGCAACGACGGTCACCCTGCTTACCGGGGTCGCCCTCGTGAATGCCCGTACCGGATTCACCCAGTCCGACGTCGCGCCATTCTACGTTACCTTCCGGCCCTTGGATCGTGCGACCATTGAGGCCTATCTGTTCAGCGCGAAACCTTACGATTGCTGCGGTAGCCTGCGCGTGGAAGGGCCCGGCATTGCCCTGTTGGAAAAACTAAACGGGGACGATCCGAATGCGCTGATCGGATTGCCGCTGATCCGCCTCGCACGCATGCTGGAGAGCGAAGGCGTAAAGCTGTTCTGAGGCCAGGGCAGCACGCCGCAACTCCATATATTAACGAAATCTACTAAATTGGAAGCGTGTATCGATCTCGATAGTTTTGGCTATCGTCGCGCCCATTTGCTTTGCGAAGCGCTCCAACCAACCCCCTTGCGGAGTGTAATTCACGATCTTTTCAGCCCCGATTACGTCTCGAGCGACCGATTTCGCAGTACCGAATCCATCGATCAGCCCCAACTCGAGTGCCCGTTCACCCGTCCAAAATAGACCGGAGAAAATGTCCGGGTCTTCGCTAAGGCGATCGCCGCGGCCTTTCTTCACGGTATCGATAAACTGCTGGTGGACCTGATCGACGAGCGCCCGGGTATGCGTCTCGACGGCGGAATCGAGCGGTGAAAATGGATCGAGCATACCCTTATATTTTCCGGCTGCTATGAGGCGCCGTTCGATCCCTAGCTTTTGCATCGCATCCACGAATCCAAAACCGTCCATCACCACGCCGATTGAACCCACAATACTGGCCTTGTCGGCATAAATATTGTCGCTGGCGACGGCAACATAGTACCCTCCAGACGCACAAACATCGGTCACAACCGTATGCAGAGGGGTATCCGGGTAGTGCTGCCGTAAGCGCTGAATCTCAGCATTGATGTGTCCGGAATGGACCGGACTACCGCCGGGACTGTTGATTCGTAGAATTACCCCGGCCGTATCGGAGTTTTCGAAGGCTGTATTTAGTGCATCGCTAATGGCCTCAGACTCCACGTCCTGATCGGTGCCGATTACGCCGCGTAAATCCACGAGCGCAGTATGACGGCCTACCGGATCGATCGCGTCTTGCTGCCAAACAAACAGACCGAGACCAACGAGCAGATAGATCACAAAAAACAGTTTAAAAAACAATCCCCATCGACGTGCCCGGCGCTGCTCTTTAAGACCTTCGGTGGCCAGCTTCTCTAGAATATCCCACTGCCGATCGCGATCGGTTGGGTGCATCTCATTCATCGAAATTCCTCAAAATAAACCGTCCAACTACCGTTTGGTAACGCGAAATCATCCCCCATCATCAGGGAGAATTGTCTAAAGTATAGCGGTCGTCGTGCAGCAACACCTCATCGCCCTGCTCTTTTACGCCGACTGCTACCAAGCCCCGGCCGTTGCAGGGCCCGCCGACACATCGACCGCTGCTCGGCTCGTAGCTCGCACCGTGGGTTGCACATAGCAGAAAGCGCCCGCCGGTGTCGAAAAATATCCCGGGATTCCAATCCAGTTCGAGGTCTTGATGCCCACAACGATTCAAATACGCATAGACCACCGTGCCGTAGCGAACGACAAATGCTGCGTGACGCCGGTTTCCATCGAATACGGAAAATCGGCGCCCGCGACCACGCGACCGTAAGCTGCTACTCATACATATGCGCTGCGCCGATGGCATGGGTCAACTGCGCAGTTTAAATATCCGTCGATCAGGCGTATCCACGACTCGGCACCGCATCATCGCATCCGTAACCCACTCAAAACCGATTGCAACTCTTCCGGCAAGGGCGCACTGATATCCAGTGGTTTGCGAGTATGGGGATGGGTAATAGCGATCTGACTCGCGTGCAGAAACAATCGTTGTAGCCCTAGCTCCCGCATTTGCCGATTAAACTGGGAGTCGCCATATTTACGGTCGCCGGCGAGTGGGTGGCCAACATGGGCGGAATGGGCACGAATTTGATGGGTACGGCCGGTGAATAGCAATATCTGCATGAGTGTGGCGCAATCGAAGCGCTCCAACGGACCGTATTCCGTATGGGCCGTTCGACCGCCAATCTCGCTGACCGTGATTCTGTCGCCGCCCGACGGACGTGAGGTTCGCAGGCTGACACGTACATCTCGTCGACCGCCGCGCCACTGGCCTCGCACCAAGCCGAGATACTGTTTGGAAATCGCGCATTGGCCTCCGCGTAGAGCTGCGTGCAGTACCAACAAAGTGCGTCGGTTTTTCGCGAGCATCAGGCAACCCGACGTGTCACGATCGAGCCGGTGCACGAGTTCGAGAAACCCCCATTGCGGATTTAACTGCCTTAATCCTTCGATTACCCCAACCGCGATTCCGGTTCCTGCGTGGCTGGCGACCCCGGCCGGCTTATTGATCACGAGCATATCGTCGTCCTCGTAGAGTACACCGCTTTGTGCCATTGCGCGGACATCCGCCGGTACACCGGGTCGCCGTGTTTGACCGATACGGCGGGTAAGTGGCGGAACCCGTACCACGTCACCCACCGCCAATCGCGAGGCTGGTGCCACCCGGCGCATATTAATCCGGACCTGCCCACTCCGAATGACACGATATACGACGCTGCGTGGTACCCCGTTAAGGCGCGATAATAGGTAGTTGTCTAGACGTTGACCGCCATGGTTTTCGTCGATCGTCACGTATTCGACGGCATAGCGTCTGGCATCGTTAGCCGGCATAGTGCATGAGGTCGTCGGGAAATTTCGGTTAGCGATTGTGTACGCAGATAATAACAAGCACCCGATTGCAGCTGGTAGTATTCTATCAAGGCGATACCGACGGCTCGGCGCTGAAGATCGAACCTCAGTGCGGATCATTCCGCCATTGAGGTACTTCGATTGATCGGCGACGGCCGCGCCTGCTATAGTGGACACTCGGTGTGACTGACGCACGCTGGATACACCGTAAGGCGAAGAATAGACAGTCGGGCGCCATAGTGCCCGTCCCGCACTAGCGTGCGAAGCGTATGGGTTTTCGGCGCGCCGAACGAGTTTCGGCTGCCATCGCGGACCTGAAAGATCGGCGCCAGTCGCGCCGGCCACATTTTCGATATTTGTCCGCGCCTGGGTTTAGCACTCCTCGCCCGAGTTTGTAGGAGTGCACACTGTTAAAGGCGTCCTGCTGTTGCCCGCATACTGATTTGGCGGCAGCCGGGGACCGGTCTGCCGCGTGTTGCGGCGCCGAGTCGCACGCGCGCATCCTTAATAGGAGCCGCAGCGCAGCGAGGACGCGAGGAAGAATACAATGAAGCGCATGTTATTTAACGCGACTCATCCGGAAGAGTTGCGGGTGGCCATCGTTGATGGCCAAAGATTGTTAGATCTCGACCTCGAGTCGGAAATCCGGGATCAAAAGAAAGGTAATATCTATAAGGGAACCATCACCCGAGTCGAGCCGAGCCTCGAGGCCGCATTCGTCGATTACGGCACCGAGCGCCATGGATTCCTGCCTCTTAAGGAAATTTCCCGCGTCTATTTCCAAGACTATTCTGCATCAACGCCAATGGCGCAGGTGCGGATTCAGAATGTCATCAAGGAAGGCCAACAAGTTGTCGTTCAAGTCGAAAAGGACGAGCGGGGCAACAAAGGCGCCGCACTTACGACTTTTATAAGTCTGGCCGGCCGATTTCTCGTGTTGATGCCGAATAATCCCAAAGGCGGTGGGATTTCCAGACGGATTGAAGGCGAAGAACGCGGTGAGCTGAGGGACGTGATGGCGCAGCTGAAAGCGCCGACCGAGCACGCGTTAATTGCCCGCACCGCTGGCATCGGCAAGTCATTTGAGGAATTGCAGTGGGATCTGGATTATCTCCTGCAATTGTGGAAAGCCATCGACACCGCAGCCAGGGAGCGGCCCGCGCCGTTTTTGGTCTACCAAGAGAGCAACCTGGTGGTGCGGGCGATACGCGATTATCTGCGCAGCGATATCGCCGAAATTATCATCGATAGCGAAGAAATCTTCGAGCGGGCCTCGCGGTTCATGAACCAGGTGATGCCGCACAATATTGCCAAATTAAAACACTATTCCGACCCGATTCCACTGTTCTCCCGGTTTCAGATTGAACATCAGATTGAAGCCGCGTATTCGCGCGAGGTGCAGCTTCATGCGGGCGGCGCATTAGTGTTTGATCATACCGAAGCCGTGGTCGCCATCGATGTCAACTCGGCGCGCGCCACCAAAGGCGCGGATATTGAGGAAACGGCGCTACAGACAAATCTTGAAGCGGCCGACGAAATCGCCCGGCAGTTACGCATACGCGATCTCGGCGGACTAATTGTTATTGATCTCATCGACATGACTTCAAGCCGCAATCAACGTACCGTCGAAAGCCGGCTCATTGAAGCCTTAAAGGTAGATCGAGCGCGGGTACAGGTAGGTCGAATTTCCCGATTTGGCTTATTGGAGATGTCGCGCCAACGGCTGCGGGCGTCGATTGGCGAAGCCAACTATGCCGTTTGCCCTCGCTGTGAAGGCACCGGCCACATCCGCAGTGTACCGTCATCCGGACTCAGCATCCTTCGTATCCTCGAAGAAGAAGCACTGAAAGAAAACACCGAAGCGATACATGCGCATTTGCCGTTTGAGACGGCGACATTTTTGCTCAATGAGAAACGTCACGAAGTTAATTTGATTGAAAAGCGTCTCGGCACCCGAGTGACCATCGTCCCGACTCGTAATCTGGAAACCCCGCATTTCAATATCCGACGCTTACGTAGCGACGACCTGTCGTCGCTACCAAACGTCCCGAGTTACCAAATTGAGATAGTGGAAGACACGGTATCGCAGGAATCGGCCGAGCGCCGCGGTTACGCATCTGCCGAGGTAGCCGTCGTAGACCATAATCAAGTGCAGTCCGCCGCACCACCGGCCCCGCTACCGGCGGCCGTACCCGCGGGCGACGGACTATTCAAGCGCTTGTTGAGCATTTTTACGGGCAGCTCGGTGGGAACACCGAGCAGCGATGAAGCTAAGCCGGATT
>JAOTWM010000330.1 GCA_029862885.1 Gammaproteobacteria bacterium | reverse complement strand
GTGCGCCGGATTGATTGGGTATAGGTCGTTGCGGATGGCGGGTGTGGCACAGCGTATCGGTTTTTATGGGTTCGGTGCGGCCGCCCATATCTTGATCCAGGTTGCGAACCACAAGCAGCGCGAAGTGTATGCGTTCGTGCGCCCGGGAGACGACGCGGCTAAACAGTTCGCGCTATCGTGCGGGGCCGTATGGGCGGGGGAGTCTGATGAGTTACCGCCTGAGTCGCTTGAGGCTGCGATCATTTTTGCGCCGGTTGGTGCTCTTGTGCCCACCGCATTGCGCGCCGTCGCTGCGGGCGGCACAGTCGTCTGTGCGGGCATTCATATGAGCGACATCCCACAGTTTCAATACCATTTGCTGTGGGGCGAGCGTCGGATATGTTCGGTCGCTAATTTGACTCGTCGCGACGGGCTCGAATTTCTCCGTCTCGCTCCCGCCATTCCGATTGCGACGGAAATCCATCGCTACCCTTTACAACACGTTAACGAGGCATTGGACGATCTGCGTCATGGCCGCTATCAAGGATCGGCCGTAATTACTGTGTCGCATTAACCGCAGCGGCGGATAAGTGCGGCCGGACTCCACTGCTATACTTGAGTCATCGATATTCCCGGGCAGCAATTTGGTCTTGAGTCCACCCATATTAAGTATCATCGTTCCCGTTTACAATGAGGAGGCGCATCTGGAACGCATCGTGCGTTACCTGCTGGGTTCGCAATGCCCGATCGCGCGTGAGTGGTTGTTCGTCGATGATAACTCCAGCGACGGGTCGCTGCGTATCTTGCGGGAGTTGGCTGGCAAGCATGATCTCAGAATAATCGAGCAGCCGTTCAATCAAGGTAAAGGTGCGGCGGTGCGGCGTGGAATCCAGGAAGCGAACGGCGATTTTGTATTGATTCAGGACGCCGATTTCGAATACGACGCGAATGACATTCCCGAGTTGTTGGCGCCGCTGTTGGATGGTAGTGCGGATGTTGTGTTTGGCAGCCGCTTCAAGAAAAGCTCGATGCAAGTGCACCGAACCTATCATTACTTTGTAAATCGGGTACTTACTTTGCTGAGTAATCTGCTATCTGGTATTTACCTGACAGATATGGAAACTTGCTACAAAGTATTTCGTGCAGACTTGATCAAAAGTATGCGCCTGGCGTCGGATCGTTTCGGGTTCGAAGTAGAAGTCACCGCCTATCTCGCCAAGACCACCGCACGCATATTCGAGGTTCCGATTCGATATTACCCGCGTTCCAGACTACAGGGCAAAAAGATTGGCTGGCGAGATGGACTCGCGGCGCTTTGGCACTTGGTGCATTTCAATATACTGGTGTCCGCGGACGAGATTTTTGATGAACTACCAAAGCGATACCGGCAGCGTGGTATGGAGTACGCCGTTCGCGATTCGTAGGGCGGAATGCGGCGAAACCGAACGTCGCCGAACGTTTCGATATCGTCCCAAGCAAGAATGGCGGCGTTCGCCGCGCTCATTTCATCCTGCGGCAGCGACGTTTCGGTGTGATGGATGGGTTCACAGGGCGTATATAGCGCCAGGAAAAGTCGCTCCAAATAATATTTACTACGTGGGGTAGATCGGGTAACGCGCGGTCATCGCGCGCACCTTTTCGTAGATTTGTTGTTCGGTGGCGCGGGCCTTGTCCGGCGTTTCGGGAATTGCGTCTAATACATCCGCAAGCCAGTGCCCGATCTTGGTGAACTCGGCGATGCCGAATCCACGCGTCGTGCCGGTGGACACGCCGAGCCGCAGGCCAGACGTCACCATCGGCGGCTCGGGGTCGAACGGAACCGCGTTTTTGTTACAGGTAATGCCGGCACGTTCCAGCGCGTCGGTGGCGATATCGCCGGTGACGGATCTGCCTCGCAAATCGACGACCAATAATGGGGTATCGGTACCGCCCGTGATCAACTGAAGTCCACGCTCAATAAGCGTTGCGGCCAGCGCACGCGCGTTGTCGAGCACCGATTGTGCGTACTGGCGAAACTCGGGCCGTAACGCTTCGCTAAGGCATACGGCTTTGCCGGCGACGATGTGCAATGCGGGGCTGCCTTGCAATCCCGGGAAGATCGCCTGATCGATGCGCTTTGCGAGTGCCGCATCGCGGCCTACCAGAATCAACGCACCGCGTGCACCGCGTAATGATTTTGTCGATGTGGTGGTTACGACATCGGCGTGCGGCACTGGGTTGGGATGGGCGCCGCCCGCCACCAAACCAGCGAAGTGCGCGATATCGACCAACAAACGCGCGTCAACCGTGTCGGCGATGGCGCGAAACGCCGGAAAGTCGATGGCCCGCGGATACGCTGAACCGCCAGCGATGATCAACTTCGGCCGGTGCGCGATCGCGAGCCGCTCGACTTCGGCATAATCGATGCGTCCGCTGGTTCGGTCGACTCCATAGGAAACAATATTGAACCATTTACCGCTGATATTGACGGGTGCGCCGTGACTCAAGTGACCCCCCGCGTTGAGGTCCATGCTGAGCACGGTATCGCCCGGATTGAGCATCGCCACGAACACCGCGTTATTGGCTTGGCTGCCGGAATGCGCCTGCACATTCGCAAAGTTACAACCGAACAAGCGGCAGGCCCGTTCGATCGCCAGCGTTTCGATTACATCGACGTGTTCGGCACCGCTGTGATAGCGGCGTCCTGGATACCCTTCGACGGTTTTGTTGGTAAGCACCGAACCTTGTGCTTCGAGAACCGCTCGGCTCACGATATTTTCCGACGCAATAAGATTAACGACGTGTTGTTGGCGCGCGAATTCTGCTGCAATGGCCGCGGCTACATCCGGATCGACCGCTCGCAGCGGTGCGGAGAAAAAGCCGGGGTGTGGGCCGGACTCCAACGGTTCAGGAGTCTGCCTTGGATCCGCCCAAACACGGCGGCGACGCCGCGACGTCGCCGCCGCGCTCGAACCATTCGTCTGGGGTCAGCGTCGTGAGCGATAACGCGTGAATCGGGCCACGTAGCAGTTCCGCCAATATTTCGTTGATCAACCGGTGGCGAGCCACCAGCGACTTATCGCCAAATCTTGCAGATGCGGCGATGACCCTGAAATGCGACTCGGAGCCGGGCGGCACGTTATGCATCGAGCTTTCGTTGATCACCTCCAGATGGACGGGATCGAGTTCGCGTGTCAACATCGATTCGATTGTGGATTGTATGGACATATGTCGCGCGCCGGTCTTTGAACAATCAAATATTATATCGCGGCCGGTCCGATTGCAGCGCCCGTTTCAGCGAGAATCCAGCGCCGGAATTGGGCGACCGCTACTTCGTTAAGGCGCTCGGGGAGACACACTAGGTAGTAGGCGAATTCTGTCGGAAAACTCAGTTTGAATGGCTGGACTAGCCGGCCCGCGGCCAAATCGTCAGCCACCAACGCGCGGTCAGCCAGACATACACCATGGCCCTCAATGGCCGCCTGTACGGCCATGCTGGCGAGCGTAAACGTGGCCCCGTGGTTGGTATCGATATCGGCCAGGCCAGCCGACCGCAACCAAGTATTCCAATCCGGCCAGGAACTGTGTTGCGCAAGTCCGTCCTCATGCAGCAGGGTGTGGTGGCGTAAATCATCGGGTGTATTCAGGGCCGGGCCGAATTCCAGCAGCGATGGGCTGCATACCGGGAAGACTTTCTCATCAAGTAACCGGTCGATGTGCAGCCCAGAGTAATCGCCGCCGCCGTAACGGATCCCGATCTCCACGTCGTCGGCATGAAAATCGGCAAGTCGGGTCGATGCGTCGATGCGCACATTAATAGTCGGGTTGCTGGTGTAGAACCTATCCAATCGTGGCACCAACCACTTCGAGCCAAACGACGGCGCAACACTCACGGTGAGTCGGCGGTGGGTTTGGTGACGGCGCACCAGGGTCACGGCGTTAGCGAGCCGTACAAACCCGTCACTGAGTCCTGGCAAGCAGGCGCGGCCGGCATCCGTCAGTTCCAGGCGTCGATGGCGGCGCCGAAACAACGCCACCTGCAACTGCGACTCCAGAGACTTGATCTGATGGCTGACGGCCGCCGGGGTCACATGCAGCTCTGCGGCCGCCTTGGTCACACTCTGATGTCTGGCCGTCGTCTCGAATGCCCGCAGCGCATTTAAGGGTGGCAATTTCAGTGTGTTCATAGTTGAGAAAAACTAAAGAAAAAATATAGAGAATATTGTTCGAAGGGTCGGACTTATAACCATATAGTCATAAATATAGAGAGAGAAAATTGCATATTTGAACTTTCCGATTTTCAAATATATAAAAAAATACTAATATGAATACATCTGGAAATCAAATCCGAAACGAGACCGTATGGCCGCATTTGTCGTAGACTTTGAGCGGCATAGACTGGACCTTCGGCGCTGGTATTTCACATTCTGAGACGCAGCGTCATATAGGGCGCGCAGGGCAGTTGCGGTCCGCTACTCGGCGCGGCTCGTTCGTCGCTGCGTTCGCGGCGATGCGCCGCGCAGGTCACTGGTTACGTTGTGCGGTAGCGGTATGGATACGCACTAACTCCGCACGCTCGTGCCAACAAGGCAGCTAAAGGTCATCGCTCTAGCGGAATAGGTGTTAGCGTCGTCGTCACCGCGTAACAGCGGGTCGTCAAAGGGTATGTCGACGTAGCGCCGCATCTATATGCTTTTGCCGCACCGCCGCCAGTCTTGCATTGGGTTGTTCGTTAAACGCGGATACAATCGCGTTCATGTAAGCTATGCGGTTCCGTTGGCGTTATTCGGCCTGCGGTGCAGTAACGCGGCACGTAGTGGCCGACCTTCCGAGCGCAGGTGGCTGCATATCGAATGCCGGTAACGGCATGACACCAACCGGCCCGGATACGACGGTCCGGACAGGAGAACGATTATGTTTAGCAAATCCGACACCATCGCGGATATCGATCCAGAACTTTGGGCCGCCATGCAAAACGAAGAGCGGCGCCAAGAAGAACATATCGAGCTTATCGCCTCGGAAAACTATACCAGCGCGCGGGTACTGCAAGCGCAGGGGTCGGTACTGACCAACAAGTATGCCGAGGGTTACCCCGGCAAACGTTACTACGGTGGCTGCGAATTCGTCGATGTCGCCGAGCAGCTCGCGATCGATCGTGCAAAGCAGTTGTTTGCCGCCGATTATGCGAACGTGCAACCGCACTCCGGCTCACAAGCGAATGCCGCGGTTTATATGGCGTTATTGGAGCCACACGAGACGGTACTCGGAATGAGCCTGGCACACGGTGGTCATCTGACCCATGGCGCCAAGGTGAATTTCTCCGGCAAGATTTATAACTCGGTGCAATACGGATTGAATGAATCGACTGGCGAAGTTGATTACGATCAGGTCGCGGCCTTGGCGAAGGAACATAGGCCGAAGATGATTATCGCTGGGTTTTCGGCGTATTCACGGATCATGGACTGGCAGCGGTTTCGCGACATCGCCGACAGCGTCGACGCCTATCTGTTCGTGGACATGGCCCACGTGGCAGGTCTGGTAGCGGTGGGTTTGTACCCGAATCCGGTGCCGGTTGCCGACGTGGTGACGACGACAACCCATAAGACATTGCGCGGTCCGCGTGGCGGCATGATCCTGGCGCGCGCTAATGAAGCGCTGGAGAAGAAATTCAATTCCCTGGTGTTTCCCGGCACCCAGGGCGGCCCGCTGATGCATGTGATCGCCGGCAAAGCGGTTGCCTTTCAGGAAGCGCTCGCGCCCGATTTCAAAGATTACCAGCAACGGGTTCTGGACAACGCGCGCACAATGGCGGATGTGTTTCAGGAGCGCGGCTATAAAGTCGTGTCTGGTGGTA
>JAOTWM010000329.1 GCA_029862885.1 Gammaproteobacteria bacterium | reverse complement strand
TTCATGATTGCAGTCCGGTCGCCAAGCCGAACCGCCTCATCGAAATCATGGGTGACAAACACGATGGACTTGTGAAGCTGCGTCTGCAACCGCATGAATTCATCCTGCATTTCTTTGCGGATGAGCGGGTCGAGTGCGGAAAACGGTTCGTCGAGAAACCAGACGTCGGGTTCCACCGACAGACTCCGGCCGATACCGACGCGTTGCTGCTGCCCGCCGGACAACTCACGGGGGAAGTAGCCCTCCCTGCCGGTCAGGCCTACGATCTCGATCAGCTCACGGGCTTTCGCAATCCTGGTCTCCTTATCGATATTCTGAATTTCTAACGGAAACGATATGTTCTCGAGCACGGTTCTGTGGGGCAGCAAACCGAAATGCTGAAATACCATCCCCATCTTGTGCCGTCTGATTTCAGACAACTCCCTGCCCGTGATTTTCGTAAGATCAGTGCCGTCGAAGAAGACCTCCCCCGAAGTGGGTTTGAGCAGTTGTGTAATGCATCTGAGCATGGTGGACTTGCCTGAACCACTCAAGCCCATGATCATCAAGATTTCGCCTTCGTGCACATCGAAACTGACATCGCGTACTGCCCCGATAATGCCCGCTTCCGTGATTTGTTCGAAGGTAGGTCGATAATCGTGGTTTCTCAGAAAGCGTTTGGCGCCAGCGCCAAATAGTTGCCACACGCTTCGGCAGGAGATCTTTACGTTATCGGGTGCGGAGTTTGTCATGATGTTTATCCGGGGTGCCGGCATGGCCCTGATTTGTAGACGATTGCTAGTCTATTCCGAGCAACCGCTTACGTTCGTCAGCCCAGGTTCGAATAACCTGATCGACTGCGAGCCCGATAAAGGCCACACATAACCCAAGCGTCAACCCGTTGCCAACGCCGTGTCTGTCGGACAAAGATTTGAGTATTAATTGACCGAGATCATCGGTACCAATCATCGCGGCGATAATTACCATAAAGAGCGCGAATACCACGGTTTGGTTGATGCCCAGCATCATGTGCGGAAGGGACAAGGGCAATTCAATCGTGAGCCACCGCTGTAGCCAACTCACACCAGACATGGAGCCGGCTTCGTGCAGTTGTGCAGGCACGCTTCGGAGGCCTTCAATCGTGTAACGTGTTGCCGGGATCGTTGCGTAAACGATTACCGCGAACAGGACCGACGTGTCAGTAATGCCAAAAAGCATGATGACGGGAATCAGGTAGATAAAGGACGGGAATGTCTGAAGGGTATCGCAAACCGTCAGCATGAACCTGGTGGCAAGATTATTCTGTGCACATAAGGTTCCGGCGATCACCCCGAAAACCGTTGATACGACGACGCCAACAGTCATCAGATAGGCGGTAATCAGGGCCCTGTCCCACCATTCTGTCAATGCGATAAACAGCAGTAAGGCACCGACGATAAGCGAAGACCTGACGCCCCCGAGGATATAGGCAATGCCCATGGTCAGAATAAAGGTCGCGACAATCGGCATACCAAGATAAGCGTTTTTGATCGGCAACAATACGCCTTTAATCAGCCATTCGTTAAAGCCTTTCAGCACGTAGAAAAACGTTTCCCAAACCCAGTCGACACCGGCCTGCCAAAACTGCTCAGTAGTGATGCCCTTATTGTGGGGGATGAGATACAGGTAGTTCGGGCCCTCTTTGATAAGAAATGTGCCAACATAAGCGAGTATCGTGCCGGCCATGAAAACAGCTAAAAACAGCAATGAAAATTTGTGCCTTGCAACGAACGAAAGGTCGGCGAAATAGTCGGTTTGTTTGTTTGCCCAGGCGAGAGACATTCGGTCCAGCACCACGGCGATCAGCACAATACAGATGCCTAGCTCGAGGGCCTGCCCGATTCGAAGCTGGTTAAGCGCCAGTAACAGATTGTGGCCCAGCCCCTTGGCGCCGATAAACGATGCAATCACGGTCATGGCCAGACACTGCATGATGACTTGGTTTACGCCAATCAACATATCCCGTCGCGCGCTTGGGATCTGCACTCGATAGAGCAGTTGACGCTCGGTGCACCCGTTCATCATGCCGGCTTCGATGACCTCGGCCGACACTTTTTTAAGACCCAGCAATGTCAGGCGCACCATGGGCGGTGTGGCGAAAATAACCGTTGCGATGGCACCTGCATGATCACCAATGCCGAAAAACACCGTCACGGGTACAAGGTACGAAAAATGCGGCATCGTTTGCGCAACGTTGAGGATCGGGTTCAACACCATCTCGACAACCCGACTCTTGTAGGCCCACACGCCCAGAACGAGCCCGAGAAACACGGATACGGGAGCCGCGATCAACACGAATGATAGTGTTTCCATCGAGGGTTCCCACTGACCGAATACAGCGATATATACGAAAGCAAGGCCGGCCAGAATCGCAAGTCGCAGCCCTTTCAGGGCATAGCCCAGTATCACCGCACCTGATGCGACAACCGTCCACGGCAATGCTGGCCACCGGGCCCAGGTATTTTCGCTTGCCCAGTCCCAGCCCGTGAAAGTAACAATGGTCTTTACACCTCCGAGAAGTAGCTCACGAATCAGGTTTATCAGGAACAGAATGACACTCGAGAGTGATCGGGTGATTTGACTTAACAGGGGTTTCTGCTCGTAGTCATCAATCTCCGGGTCATAGATGTCAATCGGAAACCAGTCGGACATCAGGTATTCAACGGAATCGTTGATTGCCAAAGGAAGGCCCTTTATCAACGGGGGCAGGCGCCAGAATATATTCGTATCGGATGGAGTAATAATCACGCACAGCAGCGTGAAAACAATCAACAGAACGACAAACTGCAGTTTTCGATTTTGGAGTATTGCGTCTATCATGATCCAATCTTAGTGTTCAGCACGGCTTCCAAACAAAACGCTGACCACCTTTGACGCGTGCAGGGCTCCCACCACGGTTTGATTTTTGTCGACAACGGTTACCGGCTTGCCGGCGCTAAATACCGCCTCTGCGACGGTTCCGATAATGGCATCTTTCGAAATTCTGAGGTCACTCACATCCTCAGCGGGATCAACGGGGTCCATGATTGACTCAACTCTGAGAATCCTTTCCCTGGGAACCTCCTTGGTGAATTTATCTACATAGTCGGTCGCCGGATGCAGAACGATATTGGCCGGCGTATCCAGTTGCTCGATCACGCCGTCCTTCATGATGGCAATACGATCAGCCAGGCGCAAAGCCTCGTCAAAGTCATGAGTAACGAACAAGATAGTCTTACTCAATACGCTTTGCAGTCTCAAAAATTCGTCTTGCATCTCTTTGCGTATCAAGGGATCAAGCGCGGAGAACGGTTCGTCCAAAAACCAGATATCGGGCTCGACGGCAAGTGAACGAGCAATACCAACACGCTGCTGTTGACCACCCGATAGTTGCCGTGGAAAGTAGTTTTCCCGCCCGTCCAGGCCTACCAAATCAACCATATCCTTAGCCCGCTTGATACTCTCCTGGGTGCCGGTGCCCTTTATCTGCAGGGGAAACGCAATGTTTTCCAGGACAGTCTTATCCGGCAAAAGGGCGAAACTTTGAAAAACCATGCCCATCTTGTTGCGGCGCAATTCGATCAACTGTTTGCTGCTCATCGACAGAATGTCTTCGCCTTCAATGAAAATCTTTCCCGCAGTCGCCTCGGTCAGTCTCGAGATGCACCTGAGCAGGGTCGATTTTCCAGAACCTGACAGGCCCATGATGATAAGCAACTCGCCTGTATTAACTTCAAACGAGGCGTTGTTGACACCTACGATACAACCGGCTTCGTGAAATGATTTTGAATCGACAACCCCATTGGCGCTTTGCAGCATTCTAATGGCGTTATCGCCGAATATTTTGTAGACCGAATCGCACTGGACTACAGGCTGGTCGGTTTCAGAGATCACAACTTCCGAAGGCATAACCGTTCATTCGATTGCTGCTGGGTTGTTACCGCTACCACAATTTCTACTGCTAGATAATTTAGGTCCCCATAACGAAAATCCCCCTTGGTATGGGGGCCAAGGGGGTAATTTCGGCTACGGTTTAATTACATACCAGCCTGTGTCCAGGGCTTCCAGATCTTTTCGTTATCCGCAAGCCACTTCTTACCGGCTTCTTTGTGATCCATTTTATCGACGTCCACCAACGCTGCCATCTGACCGATTTGTTCCGTTGTAAACGAGAGTTGCGAGAAGATCGTGTAGGCATGTGGGTGACTTTTCGGGAACTTGTAGTTTGCTGCTTTCTTCAACCAGCCTTTCGGTGAACCACACTTACCGTCACCGCCATCAGCCTTGCGACAGCCGTCGTAGTATTCCGGGAACTCGATAAACGTGAATCCATCAGCATCGGTAAAATTCGGCGTCCAGTTAAAGATTACCGTACCTCGACCTTCCTTTTTTGCGGAAGCCAGTTCTGCCCAAAGCGCATCGGCACCGCCGGCAAACTTGACTACCCATTTGTCGCTAAGACCGAGCGCTGCGACACGTTCCGGCATGAGGTCGCCGTGCCAGCTTTGCGGACCTTCCAGCCAACGCCCTTTGCCGCCGGAGTCCGGCGTTGCAAAATTTGCATGGCAATCTTTGAGTGCCTCCCAACTCGGCAGGCCGGGACAAAGTCCCTTTTCGACTACCCAGGTAGGTACACCCATTTCTTCAAGTGTTGTTGCCTCGTGCGTGCCTGCGTCGATCACGCCACCCTTGGCCATCGCGTTGTAGAATGACTTGCCGAAGGTGGACTGCCAGACTTCATGCGAAATGGTCACGTCGCCGTTGCGGATGGATTCGTACACAGCCTGAGAATCTGCAGACACATACTCGACATTGTCGCCAATGCTCTCGAAGATGCCGCCAATAACGTAGGCCATGACCACTTGGCTCGACCAGTTGTGAATCGGAATGACAATCGGCGAGGTACTGTCTGCTGCTCTCGTGACCCCTGTTGCTGAAAGTAACAGGCACCCGGTAGCCACCGCCGCCAGGATCGTTTTGGATACTTGCTTCATCTATTTCCTCCTCTATTTAGGTGTTACTAATAAGTATTTCCAAGTATTTTGCTTAGCGCCGATAAATCTTGACCTGCGAGCCTCTAAAGTCAACAAAAAAGCAACCTAAATGTTAAATTCTTAACAATTCGTTCACTTTCATTAACATTCGTCGGCGGCTTTTTGCTAGTTTTCTTGTTGAATTTAATGTCCACTGCCGAACAAAACTCGCTAGGCGAACCAATACTTAGAGTTGGTTCTCTTCAGTTTTCCTCCAGTATATTTAATCTACTTCTCAGTACTTTACAACATCGACGTCGAAACTTGTATCCAATGTGATGGTCCCGTTAAGCTCATCGCGTGGATCGAAGACCCCGTAGTCATCAGACAGACCCCGGACCATCCGGAAAACCGGACCGAATCGCCACGGCCCACCTCTCATCCAGTTCGCGCACCGCCAGCACGCCCCGACCTGGATCGATCTTGAATGCTACTCAACCGCACCGAAGCGATGCCGAGTGCGCCATCGTGCGGCCACGCTCGTAACCCACACCGACGAACCCCTGACCAACGCGCTCGCACATCCGTAAAAGGGCTTTTCCGGAAACCCCCATCCAAAATCCTACCCGACATGATCCTGCCAACCCGGCCGCCTGTGCCGACCGTGAACCCCCTCAGCACATTGCCGATGAACAGCATGGCGGTTATCCTTCCTATTCACGATTGCGTTACGAGCAATTCAGTAAGTGTTAAGTCGTTTGTCCTACCTGAGACATAGGTTACACAGTATACCGGAGACATAGGTTACAGAATCGAGGTTTTGGAGGGGTCCAATGCCTTGGAAAGAGAGTAGCCTAGTGGACGAGAGATTAAGATTTGTAGC
>JAOTWM010000021.1 GCA_029862885.1 Gammaproteobacteria bacterium | reverse complement strand
GCGATATGCAAGCGGTTCGGGAAATGAGCGTGTTTCTCAAACGGCTGCGAAAACAGAATGCGACTGAAGGCTAGCCCGCATATTTCACGAAGGCGGACCATGGACCAAGAATCTTCTCAAAATTTGAATGGGTTGCCCCACATATCAAGGGTCTCGACCGCCGCACAGTTTGTCCTGTTCAGATTCAGGAGAAATCGGGCGTCGTATTCGGCACGATCCCCCTTGATCCATAGCTACGGCTATGCATCCGCGGACGATCGCACCGACTACTTAGCCCGATCTCCCCTGAACTCCGAACCCTTCATACAATATGCGGGCTAGCCCAGATTGATGGAGTCCTGACCGCTCGTCGCCACACCGGGTTTACCAAGAATGCGAACTGCCTCGGTGATCACATCGGCCGTCTTGATTTCACGTATGCATTGGTGCCGACAGCGATTGCGACGGTAGCAGCGATGACAATTATTGCTGGCGCGCATCACCACCGCACCGGCGCTACGCGGGCCCACCCGCCTCTCATCGGTAGGTCCAAATAACGCAATCAACGGTCGCTCCATCGCGCTGGCTAAGTGCATCGGGAAACTGTCGCCGCTAACCAGAAGTGCGCTGCGCTGAATCAACGCCGCAAACTCCAACAAGTTTAATCGCCCCGCCAAGTTTACGACAGAACGTCCGTTGATTCTTGCGATGAGATCATCGGTCGCGGCACGTTGCGAATCGGAGCCGGTTAACGCAATTATTACATTGTCTGGCATTCGCGCACAGAACGTTTCGAAATTGTCGGTGCCCCAATTCTTTGTATGCCAGCGCGTAAACGGACTCACAATAACAAGCGGCTTCGACTGGGGGTTGATTTTGGTTACCAAGTCGTCGGCGACGGACCGTTCATCGGGCGAAACATGAATTTCCATCTGGGTATTTTCGGTGCCAATTCCAGCCAGCTGGAGTACACCGTTCATTTCTTCGATCGCATGAATCTCGCGTTTCGCGAAATGCCGAACCCACGGCCACCTCCCCTTCGCAAATTTCCGTCTTGCGTGGGCGAGATACAAAAAGAGCATAGATTTCATACGGCCCTGAAGATCAATCGCTATATCGAATTTCTCGGCCCGAACCGTCCGTAACACGTCGCCAATGTGGCGCAAGGCCCAACCTGGTTGCTTGTACCAATTTCGCTTTACCGCGTAACGATCAAACAGGATTACGCGATCGACATGCGGATTGTGCCGATAGATATCGTACGATGACGTCGCCGTAAGCAATGTTAATTCGCAATCCGGAAATTGCGTTTTTACCGCCCGTACGTGTCCGGTGGAATGCAAAACATCTCCCAATGACGTTTGCTTGATTATGAGTATGTTCAATACCGTCGGCCGCCACCCTGGTGGCTCTGATTATTCCGCACGAGGACCCGAATTAGTCATAAAAGGCTGCTTCCCCGGGTGGGCGGGTCTTAAAACGCTTGTGTAACCAAAAATACTGATCTGGAATATCGGCGACGACAGATTCGATGCAGCGGTTTATTCGCAATGCATCTTCTGCTTCGCTTTGACTCGGAAAACCCCCTAGCGGCTCCGAAAAATTCAACTCATAGCCCGCGCCTAACGGTTTTTGTGACGCCCAGCACAAAATAACGGTCGCCTTGCTGAGTTTAGCAAAACCACTCACCGCGGTAACGGTGGCGGCGGGTATCCCGAAAAATGGCACGAATTCACTGTGACGGCGGCCGAGATCCTGATCCGGAAGGTAATAGAACGGTATCCCCGCACGCAACGCGTGGACAATCGGACGTAATCCTTGTCGGTGTTCAACTAGTTCCAAATTGAAGGCTCTACGCCGCTTGCCCAATATCCAATCCAAAAGACGACTCGATGTCGACTCACCGGTGCAAGCCCGCCGGTAGCCTTTGTGCAATACTTGATTTTTCAAGCGCTTGTACATTGCGATCACCGGCTCCAGCTCGGCCAAATACAGTGCACAAATTGGCAATAGCACAAAATGCGGCGCCAGTAAGATAATCGGTTGCCCAGCGGCGCGCGCGCTTTGTAAGCGATCAAGCCCCTCGACGTGCACCAACTGCCGTAGGCGATCGCTGCTGGACCACGCCGCAACGCCAGCATCAAATATAGCGCGGCCGACCGCACGAAAGTGGCGACGCACGAGTGTGCGGTGATCGGACTCGCTTCGATCGGGAAAGCAGCGCTCGATATTGCGGACAGCCACTCGCCGCCGCGCATGAAGCAGCGCGTAGAGAATCATCCCAAGCCCGCCTCCCAACAGCCATAAGATTCGCAACGGCAGGGCGCTGAATAATCGCCACAACACGAGGCCGAGCCACGTCAACCAATAACGCGGGCGCCAAAGGCTCGACGCCTCCTCATGTTGGCGATGACCCATTCAGTAAGGAGATTGTTCGCCGTGGGGCCGCGTCTTAAACCAGCGCAACGTCCACATATACTGTTCTGGCGCCGGCCTGATCAATGCCTCCAGCGCAGCATTCATGCGCGCGGCATCGGCAACCGTGTCGCCGCTGGGAAAATCGTCTAATGCGGATTCGATAAATACCTCGTAACGTCCATTATCGGGTCGCAGTCGGGTTATGCAGGGCACAACTTTTGCACCCGTGATGGCCGCCATGCGCCCCACTGTGGTGATAGTGGCCGCAGGAACGCCAAAAAACGGTACGAAAATCGATCGATCCGCGCCAAAGTCTTCATCTGGCATGTAATAGCACGCGTACCGATTCTTTAAAGCTTTGATCAACGGACGCAGTCCGTGCTCGCGCAGCACCAAGGTCAGGCCAAATCGCGTTCGGCTTCCCGCAAAAAACCAATCGAGCGGCGGATTATTGAGGGATTTCATCATCGAAATCGTCGGCTGGGTTCGCGACAGCATAACACCGCCGAAATCCATTCCGACCGAATGTGGCGTAATAAGCATGGCGGCGTCACCCGTGTCCACGAGCCGCTGCAACCGATCTTCGCCGTAGAATGTTACCATTCGCCGCAGCCGATTTTCACTGGCCCAGCGAATCAACCCCAAGTCGATAACGCTCTGCCCGTATACGCAAAAATGAGTGCGTACCATCTGCACGCGCTGCGCCTCTGGAATCCCTGGGAAACATAATTCGATATTGATGCCAGCGATATCGCGGCGTTTCTTGTTGAAGCGATAGAACGCGGCACCGAGCCACTTGCCCATTCGCAACGTTACCCGCCGTGGCAACCATACACACACACGTAAAATCGCTATTAATCCCCAGACTGGCCAATACGATACTCCAAACGCTCGGGCAGATAGTGAGGGCCGAAAATCCGCCGTATTAAATCGCCAATCAGATTGGCCCCGCATATCCTCCGTGTTCACAGTAACCAGGTTCCTGCTTCTGCGGGTACGGCATTGGTGAGCTTATTGACGTAAGCTACTATGACGATTACTCCTGCAATTTCATGTTAGCCAAGTACTGCAATTTACCCATTTAGTGACGATTGCTCCGGGCCATGGGAACTATATTGGCACAATGGGTCATTCGCTGGCGATTCGCCATCGTTGTGACCGCCTTTCTCGCCCTCGGTATCGCGGCGAGCGGTGGCCGCTTTCTCGGATTTACAACCGACTATCGCGTCTTTTTTAGTGCCGATAACCCACAGTTACAAGCGTTCGAGACACTACAAAATACCTATACAAAATACGATAACATTCTGTTTGTCCTAGCTCCGAACGACAGCAATGTATTCAGTATCGAAACATTGTCCGCTGTCGCCTGGTTGACCGAACAATCCTGGCAAATCCCGTACTCGATCCGGGTCGATTCGCTATCTAATTTCCAACATTCATATGCCGTGGGCGACGAGCTGGTGATTGGAGCGTTGGTCCCCGACACCGCTGCACTCCATACCGAAGCGCTGGCACGAATCCGCGCCGTCGCTCTATCCGAACCGCTGCTGGTGGACCGGCTCGTCGCCGCCGGCGGCGAGGTTACCGGCGTCAATGTCACGGTGCAACTACCGGGCCTGCAACCCCGTGACGAGGTCCCGGAAGTAGTGGCGCATGCTCGGCACTTGACGGCGGAACTGCTCCAAAACTTCCCCGGTATCAATGTGCATTTGACTGGTATCGTAATGTTCAATAATGCTTTCCCGGAAGCTACGCAACACGACATGCGGACCCTGGTGCCTGCAATGTTCGCCGTTGTTATCCTGACCCTGGGTATCATGCTGCGCATTGTCTCGGGAATCTTGGCTACACTGTTGGTAATCGGGTTCTCGATTCTCGCCGCAATGGGGGCGCGGGTTGGCTCGGCCTGCAGCTCACCGGACCCTCCGCTGCTGCACCCACAATTATCCTCACCCTGGCCGTGGCCGATTGCGCGCACATATTGACAAATTTCGTCCATGCTCTACGCGCAGGCAAAAACAAACACCATGCCATCGTTGAGAGCCTACGCCTCAACCTGCAACCCGTGTTCCTAACCAGTTTAACCACTGCAATTGGTTTCTTGAGTATGAATTTCAGCGACACCCCGCCATTTCGTGACCTTGGCAATATCGTCGCGATGGGCGTAATGGTCGCCTTCGTCCTGGCGGTCACGCTGCTGCCCGCCATGCTGGCTATTTTACCCGCGCGGATTCAGCCGAGCGCGGCGCTCACCGTGAACTCGATGAGCCACATCGCGGATTTTGTAATCCGCCGCCGCCGATTTCTGTTCCGATTTCTCGGGCCGTTATTTGTATTGATAATCGCGTTCATTCCCCGCAACGAATTGAACGACCAATTTGTTGAATATTTCGATGAAACTATTGAATTTCGACGCGCCACTGATTTTTCAATCCAAAATCTTACAGGCATCGACAACATACAATATTCGCTTCGCGCCGATGAAACCGGCGGCGTTAGCAATCCGGAGTTTCTTGAAAATGTTGAGGCTTTCGCCAATTGGTATCGATTACAACCCGGAGCGATACATATCAACACAATCACCGATACTTTCAAACGCTTGAATAAGAATTTGCACAACGATGACGATTCTCACTACCGGATTCCGACGCGGCGCAACCTCGCCGCACAATATCTACTGCTGTACGAAATGTCGTTACCGTACGGCCTGGATCTGAACGATCAAATTAACGTCGACCGTTCGGCAACACGCCTAGTGGCAACATTGCAAAAACTCACAAGCGCCGAAATCATTGAGTTGGAGAACCGCGCCCAGCGCTGGATGCAAGACCATGCCCCGGCGATGCAAACGGACGGATCGAGTCCATCAATAATGTTCTCCCATATCGGCGCGCGAAATATTCGCAGTATGCTGATTGGGACTTCAGTCGCTCTGGTGTTGATTTCTATGGTGTTAGTGGTCGCGTTTCGATCCATCAAGATCGGCATAGTCAGCCTCGCTCCAAACTTGATGCCGGCGGCCCTCGCGTTCGGAATCTGGGGGCTGTTGGTGGGGCAGGTCGGCTTGGCGTTATCGGTGGTGGCCGCAATGACGATCGGCATTGTAGTAGATGACACGGTACACTTCTTAAGCAAATACTTGCGGGCCCGCCGCGAGGAACAGCTGTCGACAGAGGACGCCGTACGTTACGCGTTCTTCACGGTAGGTACGGCATTATGGGTAACGTCTTTGGTTCTTACCGCCGGATTTCTGGGGCTGTCGCGATCGGCGTTTGAGGTCAACTCGGGCATGGGGTTGCTGACGGCCATTACGATCGTCATCGCCCTGATTGCCGATTTCCTGTTTCTTCCGCCTCTGCTAATGGCCGTCGATCGAGATTCGAATGCGCTGGCCGATACGAGCGCTTCTGCTCACGCGACGTAAGGGGACAGGCGCTGAAATTGCTGCGCTACGGCAACCAGGTCGGCCCAAGTGTCAATATCGCGAAGCATCGGTAATCTCAGATCGAGGTTTATATCCAGGTGGCGGAAACTACACTCGATGTTGGGCATCACACTGGGTGTACTCCACCTAATGCCACGAAACATGTCGGGATGCGTCTCGTTTACTCCCAACAGATAGAAACCGCCGTCCAGACTTGGACCTATTACGTTGCGACGCCGGGCCAACGCTACGCACGTACGACGTATGATCGCAGCCGGGCAATGCGGGACGTCGCAACCCATCACCGCCGCGGCGCCATGTGCGCCCACACCAACATCCAGCGCGCGCAGCAATTTTTTGCCCAACCCCCCCGCGGCCTGGGTTTCAATATCAATGGAATGGGTGGTACGCATTTCCTCAAACACCGAGTGCTCGGGATCGGGCCACACGCAGAGTCGCACTTGTCCACACCAGTTCGCTACCACCAGCTCAACGGTAGCACGAATCAAATCTTCCGCGATTTGTGCCGCTACGGTCGGTGAGCAGTGACTTTGCAGGCGTGTCTTAACTCGACCCGCAACGGGCTTCTTTGCAAATAGATATATCGGAATGTCAGAATTCACCGCGCGTTACCGTACCAGCGTTCAAGCCGGTTTGGGCTGACCCCGAACCAGAACAATAATCGTAACGTCCACATACGTATGACCGTAGCGAACACTCCCCCACCCTGCCAACGGCGCGCAGAAGTCACCACCGAGTCACGGAGGCGAACCGGGGGTGCAATTCGCTTCAATCGTCGCGATAAGTCGATATCCTCCATTAGCGCAATATCCGCATAACCACCCATCGACTCGAACAGACCTCGACGGACAAATATAGCCTGGTCACCGGTTGCAATACCGGTTAATGCCGATCGACAGTTCATCGCCGTTTCGACGATACGAAACCACCAACCGTCCGCATCGAGGCGCACGTCGAATCGCCCCCACAAGGCACCGGCTTGCACTACCTCATTGATTACGGCCGTAGCACAGTCCGGAAGTAGCGTATCGGCATGCAAAAACAACAATATATCGCTATTCGCATGCGCGGAGCCGAAATTCATTTGCCGTGCACGACCCCGGTCGTCTATGTAGTACACGGCCAATCTGGTTCCATCAAACTCCGTGGCGAGTTCCACGAGGCACGCTCTAGAGGCATCATTAGTACTCGCATCCACTACAATAATCTCATTGTACCCATCGTTAGTGGTAAGATCGCGCACCAAGTTTTTAGTCCCTGTACCTTCGTTAAATACCGGAATAATCACGGAAATAGTGACACTCATGACTACGCACCGAATTTGGGAACGGCCCGAAAATGGCTGATTATCCGCCTGTGCATTGCCGTCTTGACCATCGGATCGGTGGCACCGAACGTCCGATACGATCGCTGTCGGCGAGTTGTCGGGACGGGGGGCATCGATAAACCGTGGGTACACCGTGCATTAGCGTAGTTATGCCCGCATATAATCACGAAAAATTCGTCGGCGCGGCCATCGAGAGTGTCCTGAATCAAACCTTGGATGACCTTGAACTGGTGGTAATCGACGACGGCTCAACCGATCGCACGGCGAATGTTGTGACATCGTTTTCCGATCCGCGTCTTCGGTATTTTTATCAAGACAACCAAGACGCATACAACACTATAAATAGAGGTCTGCGTCTGGCTACCGGAGGTTTCATATCAATACTAAATTCAGACGATATCTACGAGCTAGGTCGACTCGAACGACTGCGAGCGATCCACGAAGAAACCAGCGCACACTGTATTTTTACCGATGTCACACCGATAGACGACCAGGGTCAGATACTCGATACTTCACACGGCTGGCATGGCTGGCATCAACGCAACCGAGACGTGTATTTCCGTCACGATGATTTATATATTGGATTCTTGCACGGAAACTTCATGGTTACCACTTCAAATATTTTCATGACTAGAGCTGCAGTGCGAAAGGTCGGTGAGTTTGCGCCGCTACGTTACTTACATGACTACGATTATATATTTCGAGTCCTGCTAGCGTACCCCAACGATACAATATATGTTCACGACCAACGTCTCCTTAGTTATCGCATTCATGGTTCCAACACGTTAAGCGAAGCCGCGATCGTGGGTCGCGAACAGGATAAAGCGATTATTCGCAAGTATTTATTGGCCAGATGCCCGCAAGCGATGCAAGCGTTGATTACCACCGGCATTGACCGACTGATCGCCCTAGAACATGAACTGACTGAGGTGCGCCGACAGCAAGCTGACGACAGCCAGGCCCGGCAACAATCCGTGACGCTCTCAAGCCGGCTGCGCCGCAAGCTTAAAGGTTTGATGGATTGACCGTTCGGACTTTCTACCGACTTGATGCACTGCTCGAGCACGCAGATACTCTGCTATCGAGGATCGATGCGGTCAGCATCGACATTTTTGATACGGTTTTCATACGCCGTATCCACGATCCGGATATCGTTAAATTCTCGGTATCGCGTTTCATCGCGGAGTCGGCGGCTGGACTCGGGGTAAGCACGACCTGGCAGTCGGTATTGACGTCACGCAATCGCATCGAGGCGGCCCATCGCGAGCGAAATGGCAAGAGCTACCCAGATCATGAAGCGCGGTACGACGACTATATGTCCGAGTTGCTTGTAGAATTATTCGCCGATCGACTACCAGAAGGTTTTCTGGAAATGGTCGCTGATTATGAACTGAATATCGAGGACTCGGTCATCGTAGTTCGCGATTCGTGGCAACATTGGATAAAACGGGTAGCCGAACAAGGCAAACGCGTTTTTCTGATCTCGGATATTTACCTGCCTGCAAAATATTTGCAGCGCCTAGCGACGTCGAAGGGCCTCCATCCGTATATCGAGGCGATAGTGTCATCGGCAGATTCATTCCAAGCAAAAGCGTCGGGTGCAGCGTACCCATTAATGGCAGACACCTATGGCTTGTCGAAACAACGCTGGCTACATATTGGCGATAATCCGATATCAGACGGTAGCCGCCCATCGGAATTCGGCATCGCAGCGTTATTGCTCAGAGACATTGCCGAGAAACAGCGCAAGGGAATTGCGAGAAGTCTAAACTACTTTGCTACCCAGAGAAATTTTTGGCGAGGTCGATATTTGCAACAAATTATGCTGCCGCTCGAAGGGGAAAATCAGGATAGAGAGCCATTATACGCTGACGGCTATAATTTCTTTGGTTTCTTGATGTCGTTTTTTATTCACGCGCTGATTGAGCGAGTGCGTGAACTCGGCGTGTCGCGCGTTTACTTCTGCTCCCGGGAAGGCTGGATTTTTCAGGAGTGCTGGAACCGAATCGCACCGCAGCTGTTCGGGGTGACAAATGTGCCGGACGCGCGTTATCTCTATGTTAGTCGCTTGGCGCTTGCCAATGCCGCCTGCGCCAACACCGGCATGACCGCTCTTAATGCGCGCGCGGCGTTGTTACCGGCCGAAAACCGCGATTTTCGCGATATTTGCCGGGTGTTTGGCCTCGACATCGAGCGCTTACGCCCAGCGTTGGAACGTGCCGGCATCGCGGATGACGACTGGATTGACCCGCGTGCGCCTCAGGAAACGATAGACAACCGGCATAAATTTGCGGAGTTAGTCGGGGACCAGGAATTTCAAACCGAAGTTAGAAGCCAGGGTCGCGCATCGCAGCAAGCGCTGGAAATCTATTTAGAAAAAGAGGGCTTCTTTGAACACGGCGATGCAGTAATCGTCGATGTCGGCTGGCTTGGCACAATTCAACACTTTTTAAATAAGGCGATTGAGCATCGCAGCGACAAACCGCGTCTGCACGGCATCGTTATGGCGGCGACCCGGCAGATGCCGTATCCGAATAGCTTCGAAAATTATACGCAAGGTCTGATATTTGACCAAACTCGATTGAACCTGCCTAGTAGCACGTTACTTTGTATCAAAGAACTCCTTGAAGAGATCTGCCGTGCTCCTCACCCATCACTACTGAAATACCAGCTGTGCGGTGACGACGTGCAATTGGATTTTCGAGCCGAGGATGACCACACTGCGAGTGTCGAGCGCGAACAAAATGAATACTACCGGCCGTTGCACCAGGGCATCTTCGACGCCGCGACTCGATATGGATGGGCGGTCACACTGTTCGACTATTCGACAGTTCAGTTGCGTCCTTGGCTCAATTTCTTACTGCTGTCGAGGATAGCATTTCCTCGAACTACCGAGGTTCAACGCGCCAAACACCTGGCCCATCAGGATGGCTTCGCCGGCAGTCATCGGGTACCGCGCCGAATCCGGCGGCAAAACCAGAACCTATGGAATGCAGCGCCGGCAATGTTACGATGCAACCCGTTCGTTCGGCTTTTCCACATTTGGCGTCATTTTATTAAAACGATTCAACTTAATTTTTGAAGGAATCCCAATTGCGCCATAATCACCATCACGAAACGGCCTGGTAGCGAGTCGAAATATACGATATGTCCTGCAAATGAAAGTGAGTCGGAACGATTTCGACATGTCGGGTTTCGAAGTTCGACGCCTACTGAAGAGTTTCTTCGACATTAAGCTGGTACCATTTTGGCGCCGTGATGACAGCCCCGATTGGTCTAGCCTGATGACTCTATGGGTTCGACACGCCGTCGGGTATCCCCTTGCTTACCTGACCGAACGTTACCACAAGCAATGGTTGAAGTTGTTGCAGCGCTGGCGACGCACGGTGGCGCGATTTCGAGGTTGGAGTAGCGGTCTAAATTGAATAGATTCTGTACTTCAAAACGATTACGCAACGCCAGAGCCGGAATTGACAGCCCGCGACGAAGTAGCGCCTCACGTCAACGCGTCCTGCGCGCCATAAACACTATCCCTCCGAGCACGCCCTGCAATATCACAAATACAAAAGCTATCCAAGCCAATGCCAGAGCTAGAGAATCAGGTACGCCGAATACTGCAAATATATAGACGAATATGACCTCGCGAACACCGATGGCGTTGATGGATATCGGCACCATCATTACTACGATCGATATTGGCACAACTACAAACATGGCCGGAAATGAAATTATGATGCCCAAGGACTGGGCAAGCACATAGAAATGGGCAATGACATTGAGCTGCAATAATAGCGATAGGCCAAGGGCCTGGTAGAGTATTATCGGATTGCTGCGAAACGCGCTAATCGCCGCGGCAACCGCTCCAAACGCCTTCGACAACACCGGAATCCGAACGCACCATGACCCGAGCGCCGTACTAAACCAATTATTGTAAAATAGCAATGCCAGGACTAGCGCAATCGCTATGCAACCCAGGATCATTAGTGGCAATAACATCGGCAAACGCTGCCGCACATGGGCTGACCATAAAGTTGCTACCAGCGCATACAACAGCAGTGCCGACATGCCCAGTAGCCGATCTATCAGTACCACTGAAACCGCGTCACCTTTTCGGTGGCCCAACCGCCATGAGTCATACATCCTTGATAAATCACCACCAATAGTCGAAGGCAGCAAATTATTGAAAAATATCGCCACCATAAACGACTGATACAGGTATGCGATCGGTGCCACTACTCCTTGTGCAGCCAGCAATATTCGCCACCGCCACGCGGTTATGAAGTACCCGACGAAATACATCGCGAATGCTAGTCCCAGTAACCAAACGTTTGCCGATCTAAGACTTATCCATACCATGGTTAGATCGACCTCGCGAGTGATCCAAAAAATCAGCCCCGCCGAGACGCAAATCTTAACAAGGATGAATATCAATCGATTTGGCTTCATTCGGAAGTGATTACCAGGCAAACGCAATTGAAGCCAGCCAATTTAGATTGGGCAGACGAAGTATAGGTTGGCACGGTCGCAGCACGACCTTACCCGGATATTTCACGAAGGTGAATCATGTACGATAAACCGTCTCGATATTTGAACCCGTCGCCCACATTTGCACGGTATGGAACCTCCGTACAGTTCGGCCTTTTCGGATTCAGAAAAAATCGAGCTAAGTATTCGGGCTAGTACGATTTCGCAACGCCTTTGCGGGCACACCGGCACAAATCATATTGGCTTCAACCGAACCGGTAACTACTGCTCCGGCTGCCGCGACACTACCGGTGGCCATTGTCACGCCGCCGAGAACGGTCACACAGCCCCCCAACCAAACGTTGTCCTCCAATATGCAACCACCGTCGGGCTTGATGCCCTGGTCGCGAATCGGAATATCGTCGCGTTCCATTCGATAGGATCCGCCGGCAACGATGTAGCACTGCGGACCCACAATAACATCCTGACCAATACGGACGGGGCAACCATTGGTGGACTGGATTACAGTTTGGGTACCGATCCCGGTGTCGGGGCCGATTACAATCGTCCCGGATTTACAGGAGAGTTGCACTTGGGTGGCAAGAATCACATCGTCCTCCACTACCAGTGCGCGCAGCTCCGAATCATGTCGTCCATCCAGCACAACCTGCTCACTTAACACCACATTGCGGCCAAGATGAACTCGATGCGGATGCCGAATTATCATGTTTGCACCAAATAACACGCCCGGCCCACACGATCCAAACAACCATGGCCAAAATATCTTACGCAGCCACAGCCCGGCTGCACCTGGCAGTGGCGCTAACCAGCAACACCACTCATAATAAAGAGTTCGACGCAGCGACCGACTTCCCACCATAACGTCTTGGTAGCGTCCCATAGCAGAGCCCGTTCCAGTTACTGCCGCTTGGGTTTTTGCGTGTGCCATCGGTACTAATCAGATATGGGGTCAATTGTTCGCATTACGTGCTTACCAGTTCATCGGTAAGGCCACGTAACGCATCTGTAGACTGTTCCTCGAAATACAATCGATACCAAAGCTCTAAATTTAACCATATCCAAAGCCGGAAGTTATGGTCGGCTTTACCGGATATATGTTCGTCCACTAATTGCGACAGGTATCGCCGCTCAAAAATACCGAGCTCCACAAATCGCGATTGCAACAGCAAATTCTTAAGCAGCGGCGCCAGCTCAGTACGCATCCACGTCGCAATGGGGAACCCAAACCCTTGTTTCGGCCGATGAATCAGACTATTCGGCAGGTAGCGACCGGCTACCTGCTTTAGCGCGTACTTCAACTTTGTGCCCTTTAGCTTAAACTCCGCCGGTAACGTTGCTGCATACTCCACCACCTTATGGTCGACCAGTGGCGCCCGCCCTTCCAGGGAATGGGCCATCGTCATGCGATCCGCAATTACCAACAGGTGATCCGGCATACGGGTCATCAAATCAGTATAAAGCATCTTATCTACCAGATCGTTCGCGTTGTCGGCTTGGAAGTAACGTAATATCAAGTCGGTGGAGTCATGGTCTCTGAATTGCTGACAGATCTCTGGCGCAAACAGCATCTGCTTCGAGGCCTGGGTGAAACGTAGGAAGCTCATACTGTGCGAATAACGTTCACCGCTGTCGAACATCGACATTTCGTTCAGCCATTTCGCCTTTTGGGCGATGGTTTTGTATTGAAACGATTCCGGTATTTTCGAGATAACCTTGCGCATAACGCTCTTGCGAAACCATTGCGGAAGAAAACTGTAATATTCAGCCAGCCGTTGCCCCGCATAACGATCGTATCCGGCAAAGTTTTCGTCACCACCATCCCCCGACAAAACCACCTTGACGGTTTTGCGAGCTAGCTCCGATACCAAATACACGCCGACGCCAAACGGATCGGACGGCTCATCAAGAGACTGAATCATCGTCGGAATCAGATGAATCATATCTGACTTAACGACCTGTTCATGGGCTTCCATTCCGTAGCGTTTTGCTACCATTCGTGCGTAAGGCAATTCGTTATAGGCCTGCTCTTCGACTCCGATTGAAAATACCGGCACCGGGTCGGGACTGGCCTTTGCCATCATCGCCGCCACCGTACTCGAGTCGATCCCACCGCTTAGAAAAGCACCCACTCGTACGTCGCTGAGTAAGTGACTTTGTACCGCATCGTATAGAACATCGTGGAGACCTTGTTCAGCCTGCTCAAAAGTTAAGGATTGTTTAGCAGTAAAGTCGATGTCCCAATATCGTTGGGTTGTGACACGCCCGTCTTCCCAAAGCAGGCTGGTACCGGCTTGGAGTTTGTGTATGTTTTTGAAGAACGAAAACTGATCGGGCATAAACCGCATGGATACATAATGCCAAATTCCCTCGATGTCGATTTTTGGCTCCACAATTCCGGACGCGAGAATCCCCTTAACTTCCGAAGCAAAGACGAACGAATCTAGCGTGGAAAAGAAATACAGCGGTTTCTGCCCCATATGATCGCGCGCCATATATAGCTGCCGGGTATTCACATTCCAGATAACAAACGCAAACATGCCGCGCAGCAGTTTCACGCACTCGGTTCCGTGTTCTTCATACAGATGCAAAATCACCTCTACATCCGTTTTGGTGGTGAACCGATGTCCTTTCCCAATCAACTGTTGGCGCAACTCAGGGCTGTTATATATTTCACCGTTGCAGATCAGGATTAGGTCGCCGGTTTCGTTGGCAATCGGCTGCTGCCCGGTCTCTAGATCGATAATACTGAGTCGTCGCTGTCCCAAGGACACAATATCGTCATGGTAGTAACCCGCGTCATCGGGGCCACGATGCTGTAATGCATCGGTCATTCGCGCTAACCGATCGCGTCGTATGTCATTGGCGCCGATTAGCCCAGCGATACCGCACACGTTAATGGCCCTCTAGATTCAATGCGAGACGACTACGACGACAAATATCCTTCGGCGCGATACCAATCGGCGGTATGCCGCAACCCTTCGTCGATCCCCACCGTAGGATGATAATTCAATTCCTTTTTGGCCCTAGCAATATCAAACGCGCGATTCTGGATATACCAATCGACCCGTCGCGGAAAGATCGGTGGCTTCACACCAATCGGTTTACAAACCAATTCTGTTGTGACCGCGGCAAGCTTCAGAGGCAGAAACGGAAAATGCGGGAGCCGCACTTCGACGCCCAATGCCACTGCCACTTTCTTAACCAACTCCTCGATCTCCAAGTACTCTTCATCGGCTATCAGATAGACCCGGCCGTCGCCCATGCCATCCGCCATCACGGTCATAAATACATCGATAAAGCTGTCAATATACAGAGGATGATAGAGGGTCTTGCCGCTACCAAAAATTGGGAACAGGCCTTTGGCCACGCGTCTGAATATCATCCCGAACCGTTCCGGATCCCCGGGGCCATATATCGCCGCCGGACGGAGGATAACGGTCTTCATGGCTCCATCGGAATAACGGCGCACAATGGGCTCGGCTTCGTATTTGGTCTGTTGATAATAATCCGCCGCGGCAATCGGTGAATCTTCGTTGGCGGGCGGGTCTTGCACATTACCATGCACTCCACAAGTACTGCAGTAGATGAAGCGCTTTACCCCTTCGTTCTTGGCCGCCTCGAGAACGACGCGCGTGCCCTCGATATTAACTTCTTCGTAATACGAATTGGGAACATCGAGCTCGCGAAACGCTGCCGCCAGATGGTGCACTACTTCAATCCCTTTCATCAGCCTCCCAACCAAACCCACGTCAGTGACACTGCCGATTTCGACTTGTGCACCCCATTGCTTTAGCTCATCGGTCTTAATCCCTTGTTTATTATCCAGGGCCACCACTTGGTGCCCGGCATTCAACAATCGCTTTACAAGCGCTTTACCGGTAAACCCGGTTCCTCCAGTAACCAGAACCTTCATTCATTACCTCCAGACAACCAATCAAACGTCACTACGCAACTCATAGCCCGCTTGATCGGCTCATCCCAATCTATAATTTGTGAAGGAGTCTCCGAACAAGTCATGACTGATCAACTTAAGCCCAGAATTATTCGGGGGCTCCCTACGATTCCTCACCAGCGCGGCGGCGGTTGATCGCTAGGTAGCGCGGGAATAGGTAATACCTCGATCAAATGCGAGCAAATTTACAATATATGGCGGAAATCAACTTGCCGCCTTGCTCCCACGATAGCGTCTCCTTGGCCTGTATTGCGCCGGCCTCGCCATGTCGCCTTCTCAGCTCGACGTCATCGGCTAGTAATTCGATTTGCGCGACGAATTCCTCTATAGAACCCCGCTTAGCATAGAAACCAATGTCCCCCATCAACGCTCTATTGTTGCGCGTATCGAAGCAGACAATGGGAAGACCAGCGGCCATATAGTGTATTACTTTTCCACTGCCTTCACCCGAGTCAGCATTCTTTGGTTCCAATGCGATATCGGCCGCGACCAAATGCTGTGGCAATTCGTCGTAGGCCACACGCCCCATCAATGTAATTCGCTCATCCTGCGCCGCCTGGCCCATCAATGAATGCACTGTGTCTACCGGGTAGCCGATCAAGAGCACGCGAATATCGTCCCGGTGCGCGAGCAGCTCCCGCAGAGCTTCACACAACTCCACCACGCCCTTGCCTGGAAGCAACGAACCCGAATAGATCACCGTGATCGTGTCCGACGGCAACGGCGGTTTGGTTCCAGTATTGCGTACGCGAGCGAAGATATCGGCATCGACCGCATCATCGACCTGGGTTACTTTCTGTGGATCAATCCGAAAGTCCCCCAGCAACAACGATTTACTGGTGGGGGACGAACAGAACAAATGTTTGGGCAACCGCAATATGACGTACTCGATTCCCCAAAATACGCGATATAACCAGCGCGAATTACTAAAGTAATTGAATGTCCGCAGCTCACCCACCAAACTACCCTGGATATCGGCCACCAGGGGCGTGCGCCAGCGCATCGCGACAACTCGTGCTAGCCAGCCAATCAACGCGCCTTCATGCAGGTGTCCGTGTACTATATCGGGCCGTAGTCGGCGAATCTCTCGCACCGCGAGAAACAGGAGTTTCAAGTCCGCCAGGTACTTCGATCGATTCGGGCCGGCGTCGGTACTAGTAAATTTCGGAATGGCACCGATTCGCCGAGTCTCGACGCCGGCTACATCGCGGCCGTGATGATATGTACAAACTACATTTTCGATTCCAAGCCGATTTAGCGCACAGACCAGGCCGCGGATTCTAATATGACAGCCTCGATCGGCGAAGAACGGCGTCGGCGCAATATGCAACACTTTTAGCACTGCGCTTGCCGAGTCCATTTTTTCAGTCGAGTCGATTGCTTCAAACCCACGCTGCATTGGTCACCATCGCTATTTCGCGATCACGCTGAGCGCTGCTCCAGCCGCGTTTTACGGCGACCAAATCCGCGCATCGGCGCACATAGTCATGGCCGGGAAATCCGATTGTGCCTATCCCCGTCCGGCGATACAAAACATCTTCTAAGTGCAAGGCCATTTCCACATCAACGGCATAATCCAGCTCAACCGCCAAAACCTCCCGCTCGGGCCCGACCGGTTCGGCCAAGTTGGGCTGGGCTTGAATTCGCGCCGCGATGTCATCGACATCGGAACCGTAGGCCCGGATAAGACGCGGCACCGATTTTGCTGCTACCAAGTTCCGCAGTGTATCGCGGCAGCGAGATTCAAATGCGGCCAAATCTGGAATGTCGCCGCCGGCGATGGGGTGGCACATGGTCGCGCACGGTGGCGCCGTTACGCCCAGGTGCCGAACGACGCGATCAGTGGTTTTCTCAGCCAGTAATCGCGCTGTCGTGTACTTAGCCCCCATCGCAGTCAATAATCCTTCTCTATTTTCAAGTTGAGAATGGTCCACCAATTGGTAGTCGCCGGTGCCCTGGTAGACGCCCGCCCTGATTTCTTGCGCCCGTAGTGGGTAGACACCTGAATACGCGTGTACGATATCACTGCGACCGACGCCTAGTTCTGGCAAATGCTTATTTACTTCGCCCAGTAGCTGGTCGATTTCGACATCCGTAATGTGCACATGATCAATATCTCCATGTAGCGGTGCATAACTCGTTCCAATCAGAGAATGGCCCCGCCAGGGAATAATAAATATATGGCGACCACCGCGGTCAATGAGGCTCTCGGCTTGCTGCTCGGTGGGCAGCGCAATGGCATAATCCGCGATGAGTTGTTTGGTAACAAGGTGTGAGCCCTGGGAAAAACCCGTGGTAAGCCGCCGGTTCGCCGCGCTGCTAAATCGGTCGCCAGAACCTGAAATCCATGGACCCGCGGCGTTGACGGTCAGCGCCGCCCGAATCTCCATCGCATCGCCACCATCGACATCGGTGCATGAGACACCGTGAATCCTGCCATTGTGCTCGAGTAATCCAGTCACTTCGACATAGTTGGCGACAATTACGCCATGCCTGTAGGCCTGCGATATGACTGCCAAAGTCATGCGCTCGGCACTCTCCATATGGCTTTCGTAAAAAACCACGCCACCACTCATTGACTTGTCACGAAACGGGATACGTTCCAAGACCTCCGCAGCGGAGCACGTCGTCGCGCGCGGGACGCGTTTCGCGTGATCGATGACTCGTCGATTCTCGCCCGAACACAGCATGGCGTAGAACGCAAGTGCCGATCTCAATAACAATTTTCCCTGCCGAAGATTGCTATAGGTAGGAACCAAGAACGGTACGAAATGCGATAAATGCGGTGCGACAACGAGATAATTGGCACGCTCCAACGCTGATTGACGTACTTTCGCAAAGTTCAGTTGCTGCAGATAGCGGATACCACCGTGCAGCAATTTTGACGAAGCCGCCGAGGTTGCACCGCCAAAGTCTGCTTTATCGATCAGTGCTACTCGCATTCCGCGCAATGCGCAATCCAGCGCGATCCAAGCACCCGAAATGCCACCGCCTATTACTAACACGTCAAAGCTATCCCGCTGCAAGCAGGCCAAATCACGTTTCATGATGCGGAACGGTGCGGCGCTATCAGAACCACTAGCGAGGCTGAGAAATATACAGCGGGGCCACCGCAATATTGTCGATCGTAAGCTCACCCGGGCCAATCATCGGATCCAGTCTCACTTGCTTACAATTATCGGCCCGTACCGCAAAGATCAGCGTGGTCGAACCAGCTCGGTAAATCGCGCGGTGGGTGTTTCGCTCCGAAAATCCGCCACCATTATCGACAAATATTTGAAACAATCCCTCCTGATCGCTGGTAATACTGATCTGTAGAATCGCATTTCTGTGTAGTATTCGACACAATGGTCCACCGATAACGACCCGGGGATCCGCAGCAAGTGCCGAAATCTGCAAAGCATCGCCGTGGTTGCGCAGTTCTGCGTTGGTGGTCTCTGCCGCTGCGAAGCCCTTGACTAAATCCATGGATTTGAATTGCCGTACGCTGACATCGTAGGGTTGAGGGAAATAAAACGGCACGACATATGCCGCCAACGCATGGCTATGCACTCCGACAATTAGCAGCGCGGAGAGCCCTCCTATAACATTATAGATCGTATGGCGATGATCTAAATCAATTTGTAATTCTAGCACCCGGTTGAGCCTATATTTCAAACTCTGAATGCTACTAAAAAACAAAACCAGCACGGGCAATATTACCGGAATTAGATATTTACCTTGTATTTGTATATCGTGCTTCACGTTGAAACGAACATACATATAAATTTGAAACACGATTGCGCATAGCAGTATTGTCTCTATCCATATACCATCGCTCCGCTGTCCGACAAAACTTGCCGTACGCCGGCCAACGCGCCATAACAAACGCCATAGATATCCGATTACGGCAAGTGCAAATACGGAAAAATACAAAGCATACTGCGGCCATCCCATGCGCAATCGCAGTCGATCAAGGTTGCCGACGGTGGACTTAAATGTTTCGCCGATAAAATTCTGATAATTGCGAACAGTCAGGTCGTAAAATCCAACGCCTCGCTCGCTGAATCCCCTGCTATTAGGCCGCTCGATTCCGGCGTGGCGCTGGGCGACATCAGCAGTGACACGGAACAATAGCGGATCGCCAACGCCGTAGTGCCACATATTGAAACCAATCCACCAACCGCCCCCCACCAACAATGCCAACAACCATGCTACTCCTAGATAAGGGAGCCTACTCTTAGCCTCCCGCAACGACGCTATCACTATCACGTAGGCGAACGGCAACAATAACCATGCGGTCAACTTCGACAATATCACCAACCCGGTACTGAGCCCCAACAACACCACGGTGGACAATCTGAGCCCATAGCGCAATACCACTAATACCGCTACGATCAGCAGCGTTGCACTAAAAATGGCCCCGCTATCATCACTGACATAGGACGCGAGGAAACTGAATTGTGGCATCAACCCAACCAACGTCGCACCCAATACTCCAAACCAGGTACTGCGAAAATAGACCCGCAAGCCAACAAATGTGAGCATAACGGTCGCGGCGCACATCAGCCCGACGCCGTACCGAAACACTCGTGTGCTCCGAACCATTGATCCCGGCAACAGACGGGCCAGCGAGGCCGACACCAGGTAAGACAATGGCGGCCTCAAAGCGCGGGTCGAACCGTAAGGCGTAAATTTGAGCGTATCTTCGTCTCGAGGGAACACTGCGAGCCGGCCGTGGCGAAAAATGAACACCGATACATCTTTGTGGGCCGCATGATCCGGACCCGCGCCAATAGGCAGATGGTAGGCGGTAAAAGTGAAGTACGCTGCAAATCCGATCAACAGCGCCACGGCCGTCAGCACCACGGTCCTCACCGTCGAACGTCCGTCGCTCATCGCACTAAATTTAGTGAAACCCACCGGACACTGTCGCCGACCCCTTGCACCGGCGTATTCTAATTGATCGCATCTCGGTTAGTATATGGACCGACCCGGCCGGGCGCTTTGAGCCGTTACTGGCCCATAGTGGCCGCAAATCCCGAAATAGCCACAGTCGATGACGAGAGAGCATTGCGGGAGCAAAGACTCATTGCTACAAGACACTCAACATGAACATTTAATTCATGGCATTCAAATACTTACCGCTGAATTGATAATCCCGATCGAGTCTCGAAATCCGTGAACCTATTTATTCAAATCCCGTGCTATAACGAAGAGCAGACGCTTGCAATCACGCTTGCGGATTTGCCACGCCAACTCCCCGGTATTGACGATATTAAGTGGGTGGTTATCGACGATGGCAGCACGGATCGCACCGCTGCCATCGCCAAGCAGAACGGCGCTGATTACATCGTCTCACACACCCAAAATTTAGGGCTGGCCAAAGCGTTTATGTCTGGTCTGCACATCTGCCTTAAGAACGGCGCAGACATCATCCTCAATACCGACGCCGACAACCAGTATTCCGCCAAGTCTATACCGGACCTGATACAACCCATAATTGAGCGACGTGCCGACCTTGTGATAGGAGCCCGGCCGATTTCCGAAATTTCCTACTTCTCTCCCCTTAAGAAGTTTTTTCAAAGACTAGGTTCGTGGGTGGTGCGCATTGCCAGCAACACCGATATTCCGGATGCGCCAAGCGGGTTTCGCGCATTGAGTCGGGAACTCGCGTTACGGGTCAATGTCTTCAACAAGTTCACCTACACGCTGGAGACCATAATTCAAGCAGGGCAAAAGAATTTTGCGGTCACGTGGGTGCCGATAACCACCAACGAGTGGCTACGGCCGTCACGACTAGTAACGAGTGTACCGGCCTATATTCAGGCGTCGCTCGTCACCATTATTCGAATATTCGTTGTGTATCGTCCGTTTGTATTTTTCATGAGTATCGGCGTAACTTTTACATGCGCTGGCTTGCTGATTTTTCTACGATTCCTAATTTTCTACATAGGCGGCGATGGGGACGGTCATGTTCAATCCCTAATCCTCGCCGCGGTAATGATCGGTATCGGTTTTCAGGTCGGAGTATTGGCATTCGTGGCCGATCTTTTGAGCGTCAACCGCCAACTCCTAGAGGAAATTCAGTACAAAAACCGCAGCGACGACGTCGGATAGTGCAGTGCTGAACCAAGATCACGACATCGCCGGCAACTATTACGACAAATACGGCACTAGTAATCCTGTCGCTCGAGCCCTGGTTCATGGCTTCCAGGAAAACCTATTACAATTGATTCAAACTACCAGGGCCACCGACATCCACGAAGTGGGCTGCGGAGAAGGTTATTTGACTGCGATAATCGCGAAAGCGAATGATAGGTTGAAAATACGGGCAAGCGACCAATCTTCGGATATTATCGATATCGCCCGCCGCTTACACGGCACCGACCGCATTCAGTTTCAGACTCGATCCGTGTACGAATTAGCGGCGACCGACGGGGCGGAATTAATGTTGTGCTGCGAAGTGATGGAGCACTTAGACGACCCCGGTCGTGCTCGGAATACTCTGCACGAATTAAGCACCCGATACACGATATTTAGTGTGCCACGGGAGCCGATATGGCGCATTTGCAATATCGCGCGCGGCCGCTATCTACGTGCATTGGGAAACACGCCCGGCCATATACAACACTGGTCAAAACGGGAGTTTCTGGCGTTTCTACTACCTCGATTTGAAATCGTGACAGTACGCTCACCCTTCCCCTGGACCATGGTGCTGTGCCGGCCACGCTAGCGCTTTCGCAATTCATGATTACCGTTCTGATCGACATTGTCGTCCAGTGTCCTGCCAATTCAGCGTTTTGCCTTGGCATTGAAATAGCCAAGCCGATTTAGCAGCCGAATCGGAATTGACTGGCGCATCCGGTCAAATTCCGCTTGTACTCGACCTAACTTATCCTCATGCCACGCTATCTTCTGTTGTAGGTGTTCAATTGTATTATTAAGACTGGTATTTTCGGTTTCGACTCGCAGCAATTGTCGACCAACGGTTTCGTGCAACACCATATAGTCTTGCGATTTCGGCCAATCCATTTCAACACTAATTCGAATGCCGCCAGCGATCATCGATTGGTCCAATTTATCAAGGAAAATCTCGAACATCGGATTTACTGATTTTGCGCAGAAGACGTCGTGGCCATCCCGCGAGCCGAACTCTATATTATGTAGTGTCGCAAACGCTGCCAACTGGGAAGAGTCAGAAAATTCCAACAAAGTTTTCGGATTTTTATCGACATCTTCATAGCTGATGGCAAAACTATGGATGTGAAAAAAACCGATTTGCTTAGCTGGGTCAAAGCGGACGATAGCGAGGTGCTTTAGTTCTTCCGGAAGACTGAATTCGATTCGCTGCCGCTCCAACCCAAAGGAAGCAGTCACACTGCGCATGTTGTGCGGGCCACAATACTCCCCTCGCAGTGACCAAAATAAATGTGGGAAGAATTGCTCAGCGCCGATAAGTTGTTCGATTTCGTTCGCGGTATCCGTATATTCCGACGTCGGGCGGATTGCGCGCTGTACTCGATTTTCCATTGCAATAAACTGCGGCAACCGATCGTCTAATTCGACTTGGAGGTGCTCGAAACAATACGCGATGAATTGTTTCGTCGTACGGATATCATTGTCGCGGATTACCTGGCTCATGATCGATCGATTGTCATTCACGAAATATAGTAATGCTCGAAATAATATATAATCCAGGTCGATCGTGCCGGATATGCGCCACTCGCGATCGATGACAATATGCTTACCTGCGCTGTCAACCAAAATATTGCGTGGCAAAAGATCGAGTAACTCGTCATCGCCGACCTGCAAGCCCCGATGCTTACTCAACAGTGCATAATATTGACTGAAACATGTTAGCAGCGTTGACAGTTCCGGCGAGCGCTGCAAGGCTCGCAGCCACTGATCGGAGAGCGACGGACCTTCAATATAAGGCTCGTCTTGTAGCACCTGATTAATCCAATCGTCCTTCGCAATGCTTGGAACGTCTATAATAAGCGACCGTTTCGTAACAAACGGCTCACCACTCGCTTTCATCGTTACTACCCGATAGCGTCGCTTCCGATGACCAGTACTAATATGTGCAAAGTCACCCGCAATTCGCCGCGCAATCCCTACTGGTCGAATTGCAGCGACCACAAGAAACGAGTTGGCATAATCACCGACTCTCCCTTCGCGACAAAATGCCTCCCACAACGCGGCTTCGTCACAACCGACTTGAGCCTGTCCGCAGTAATCCCGTGATGGAACGCCCGACAGATGGGTGTACCCCGAAGGGCTAGCGGCGAGATAGGAATTCGTTACGACAACACTGGGGAGC
>JAOTWM010000325.1 GCA_029862885.1 Gammaproteobacteria bacterium | reverse complement strand
GCCTGAATCGCTTCGCTGTCTTCAAATTCCAACAAGGTAGCGTCTTCCGGATGTCCGAACGTATTGGCAAGTACCACCGGAGGGAACGATTGTCTATAAGTGTTGTAAGCCATAACCTGATCATTGAAAGCCTGCCGCGCGAATGACACTTTGTTCTCAGTGGTCGTAAGCTCTTCACTCAATTGCATCATGTTTTGGTTTGCCTTTAGATCCGGATAGGCTTCCAGTACCACGTTCAATTTACCGATCGCACCCGTCAACGCTCCTTCGGCACCACTGAGATCGCTCATGGCCTTCGCATTACCTGGGTCACTCGCCGCGGCCTGTAGCAGCTTGGACGCGGTATTTCTCGCCTCGACAACGGCCAACAGGGTCTCGCGCTCGTGCTTTAGATAACCTTTTACGGTTTCAATGAGATTGGGAATGAGGTCGTAGCGGCGTTTTAGTTGGACCTCAATCTGCGCAAACGCATTTTTGTATCGATTCTTCAAGCTGACCAACTTGTTGAAAATACTAATTACGTAAACGACGAGTGCGCCGATTACCGCCAGCACCACTATGGTTGATGTTTCCATTATGATAGTCCTCGCTTGTTTGTGATGATCCACTGGCAGCCCACTATCGCACTGCTTTCGATTCTATTATAGATCCTAGATTATCGGGCGGACGTGATTTCTGTGCGAGCCTGCGCGCCAGCCCATATAGATGGATTATCGGTTTTGATGGCTCAAATTATCGCGACAGAATACGATTCGCCGCCATGGTATTTCTGCGCTAGGCCATAGCTCGATATGGGGCTGCGATGCCGTGAAATCAACCTTAAAACAACTCGATTAAGCGACGGCGAGCATAGGTTCGAACTATCGTCAGTGACGATTAGCTAATTGTAAAAAAAACTGCGTCGCTGATATTACCGGAAAATCACTCCAATACGTTGGGCCAATTGGCGTCGCCCTTTTTAATATTTCCCGGCATGTCTCGCTGCCAACGCTTGCGGACCCCGAGACTGTAGTTTAAGTACAGTTTGTTGTCGACGATGGACCAAGCCTCTGGTTCGGTCTTTGCGGTGTACCCTCTAGATACCGCGTAGGCACAGTACCCTCCGTATTGCGGAGCGAATTGCTCCGGATTCGCCGCGAACGCGTCGCGATTGTCAGAGTTCGCGAAGCGCCATGTAGCACCGTTCCATTGGTAGACGATTTCAGTAGAGCCTACAACCGGTCTGCGCTCAGTGAAATACGCGACGGGATCATAACCGCGAATGGCGTCCTCTCCACCGCTCGTAAATACCGGTGGTTCCCCGGCGTTTGCGGGGAATGTAACTAGGAAAAAGCAATATAAACCGATGAATTTGCGCATTGGAAACGTCCTGTGATTGCGTAAAGTGTATGGTCCAAAGATTTGATGGTTTAAACCGCGCGTTTCCCATGCAGCATGGCGCGCATGCGCTCGGCGGATGCCCACGATCTATTCCAATCTTCAGCTCTATAAAGCATGAGACGACACGCCTGATACGGTATTATTCCCGCATCAATTATCATAGCTAGCGGCCGTCTCGGTATTCGGCCCGTGCCGCAAGAATCACAGAGACCAATAATGACTGACACCGACGCCGCTACCGACGCCTATGAATATCCGTTACTGATTAAGCAGCTCCTACATACACCGCTCGCAATAGCACCGAATCAAGAACTTGTCTACGCCGATCACCGTCGCTACGACTATCGTACGTTTAAGCAGCGCTTAGCATCGCTGGCCGCCGGGCTCACCACATTGGGTGTCGCCAAAGGCAGCACCGTAGCGGTGATGGATTGGGATAGCCACCGCTATCTGGAGTGCTTTTTTGCAGTACCAATGATGGGTGCCGTGTTGCATACCATCAATGTTCGATTGGCGCCGGAACAAATATTGTACACCGTGAATCATGCTGAAGATGATTTCATTTTGGTACACGCCGATTTTCTACCGCTGTTGTTGGAAATTCGAGAGCGTATTGAGCGACCGGTAAAGGTAATTCTGCTTCGCGACAACGATGACACGCCCGAGACAACACTCAATATCGAGAATGAATACGAGCAACTGGTGAGCGGGGCGGCGGCGCAGTTCGAGTTTCCGGAGTTCGACGAGCGGACCCGCGCTACCACGTTTTACACCACCGGTACGACCGGCAATCCAAAAGGCGTGTATTACAGCCATCGGCAACTCGTGTTGCATACGATGGGGGTAATGGGCAGTCTCGGCGCCGCGAGCCATCAGGGGCGTTTACATATGGGCGATGTGTATATGCCTATCACGCCGATGTTTCATGTGCATGCCTGGGGATTTCCTTACGTCGCAACGCTGATGGGACTGAAACAAGTCTATCCCGGCCGCTATACGCCGGAGGCACTATTGCAGTTAATACAACGCGAGCGAGTCACATTTTCGCACTGTGTGCCTACTATCCTGCATATGCTGTTGAATTCGCCGCTAATTGACGAATTCGACCTCAGTAACTGGAAAGTCGTGATCGGTGGGTCGGCATTGCCACAGGGTCTAGCACAGGCCGCAATCGATCGCGGTATCGATGTATTTAGCGCCTACGGCATGTCGGAGACCTGTCCGTTCGTGAGCGTGGCTCATCTAAGTCCGGCCCACATAACACATAGCGCCGAGGAACAACTCTCAATTCGCTGCAAGACCGGGCGAGCGGCGCCGATGGTAGAGTTGCGTGTCGTCGATGACAATATGAATGATGTCAATCACAATGGCAAGGACACCGGGGAGGTGGTCGTGCGCGCGCCGTGGTTAACGCAAGGGTACAGAAAAAACCCGGAAGGTTCGGAACAATTATGGATGGGTAGTTATTTGCACACCGGAGACATCGGTCACATCGACGCTTCTGGTTATTTACAGATTACAGACCGGCTCAAGGATGTCATCAAATCGGGTGGCGAGTGGATTTCGTCGTTGCGACTAGAAGACATTGCGTCACAACACCCGGGTGTTGTCGAAGTCGCCGCGATCGGCATACCTGATGAGCGCTGGGGCGAAAGGCCGATGCTATTGGTGGTTCGCGGCGTTGCGGGCATGCCGGACATCGGCGAAGACGATATCCGTGACCACGTTCGCCAATATGCGGATCGCGGCGAAATTTCAACCTGGGCAGTACCGGACCGCGTCGAGTTCGTCAGCGCCATCGCCAAAACCAGCGTCGGCAAACTAGACAAGAAACGGCTGCGTCAACTATACGGCGGGCCGCGTTGACTCACGGGCATCATTTCGCGACCGGCAACATGCCCTGCTTGCGTGATTAATCCTCTGCTACTCCGTACGCGCGGTAACCTCTAACAAATGATAACCAAACTGTGTTTTGACCGGCCCCTGTACTTCATTGAGATTCGCACTAAATACGACTTCATCGAATTCCTTCACCATCCGACCCGGCCCGAATTCACCGAGGCCACCACCACTCTTCCCCGACGGACACTTCGAGTGCTGCTTAGCGAGCTCGGCGAAATCTCCGCCATCGGCAATCTGTTGTTTAAGTTGTTCACACTGGCTTTCGGATTCCACCAGTATATGTCGTGCCGATGCTGTGGCCATGTTTACGCTCCGGTTGAGTTCAAAGAATCGCCGCGGATATCGCCGGCGCGCGGTGCAGTACTGAAATTCTAGCGACGCATCAGAACATCCGGCGACGGCGGCGTCAAGACGAATCGCAACTACTAGGGCGCCAGATTCGATACTAGCCATCAAGCGACGGATCAGTGGCCTATGGGCGAGCGCCGACCTGTTTTACGAATACCGACCGCTGGGCAGGTCCTTTTGAATTTTTCTCGATTAGCTGGCCGGCCTCGTCAAGGTCGTGGTACACCCTATCTTGCGATCCGTAAATAAACCCGCACTTTTACTGTATCCCGTCACTCCACCGTTGTAGGCCACCGCGTCAGTCGCACCACTTCGTCATAAGATTTCGTCATATTGATTTGGCCACACGTCTTGGACATCGACACCTATAGTAAAAGTATGCGAATCTCCCACCACTAGGACTCGATGGTGGCTCTGCCTCAGAGGAAAGACCAGGTCATCGTTCCTGCCGAGTTCGTTAATCGTATATGTTACTTCGAACTCTTTGTTGATCATCACTCCCGTCGTCTCCGGCTTCGGCAGCCAACCAAGAATTGGATCGTCTACAAGGCGTGCTTCGCCGGTCGGTTTGTACTCAAGAGTCCGAGCGACTCCTTCTAACGCTGCTGGCCCTCTCAGGCCAAAAAAACGACAAGAATTCCAGAATAAAGGAATCTCTGTCGCAAACTGCTTTTATTTTTGAGCCACTCACAGCAGTTGAAACAAATGAAATGACAAGTCGATCTATTCGCGTGCCAGTTGTTGTATCGTGTCACAAATCGCATTTAAGCCATTCCATTCGCACATCTGCGACATCGCACCCAAAAACTGCCTTGGTTTCACGAATAACGATGGCCGCGCCGATCAAGGAAGGCCTAACGATGCTGAAGATAAATTCCTCCAGACCGAATAATGAATGGGTAACGCACTCGTTCGTAGTCCAGGGAACCGCGGCCGCAGGCAATGATAATTATGAGCGATAGCGCCCGCCAACATTTAAATGAACCTGCTATCAGAAGCGAATCAACTGTTCTTGGCACATCGTATACGTATAATAACCCCTGTTTTTGAACGCGCTAGCATGCGCTTCAGGTGTGGGGCGCGAGTATATCGGCGCTCCGTCTCTCGCAACCAGCCTAAATCGACCGAGAATGCAGAAAGCTTTCTAAGCTATTTGTTCACTATGTACACGGATATCGACAATCTCCCGAGTGGAACAACCGCCACGAAAAACCTATGCATAATCGGTGCTGGGGCCGCAGGCATCAGCTTGGCTCGAGAATTTCTCTCGCAACCGGACGTGTCCATTGCATTAGTGGAAAGCGGCGCTTTTAATCACGAAGGTTCGGTGCAAAAATTATACGAGGGCGAATTTAAAACCAATACACCCCTCGAGGCACAACTTCGCAAAAACTATCTTCATGTGAGCCGAACTCGACAGTTCGGCGGGAGTACCAATTGTTGGTCCGGTTGGTGTGTTCCGCTGAGTCCTTGGGACTTCAAACAACGGCCCTGGATCCCGTACAGTGGGTGGCCGATCACGCGAGAACAAATGGATCCTTATTACGACCGGGCCACTGAAGTGCTTGGTGTTACGCCGTTTAACTACGACCTTGGCGATCATAAAGAGCGACTGGGCCCCGAGTTCATAAAGGACAGCGAAAAATTCGATACCCAGATTCTTCATCATGCCGAGCAGCCGGCAAGGTTCAACACACTCTATCGTGACGACATTACCGGGGCGGCGAATATAGAGTTGTTTCTACACGCCAATGTCACCAGCATCCGCACCTTAGAGGACAATTCTAGGATCGACTACATCGATGCAGTCAGCCTAAGCGGCAAGCGCATTCGCGTGCACGCCGATATATTTGTATTGTGCGCAGGTGGTATTGAGAATCCCAGGATTTTGTTGGCCAATCAGGACGATTTCCCGCGCGGCATCGGCAACGAGTACGACCTGGTGGGGCGTTTCTTCATGGAGCATATTCGATTATTAGGCATTGCGGAGTTGATGCGATCGCGGCCACAGAATCCGGTCGGGATGTATTATGGACGTTGGGACGCGCTGTCGGGTGGGAGCGTCGGACCATACGTGATCGGCGTTCTTTGTTTGAGCGAAGCGGCGCAAATAGAACAGCAGGTATACAATTGTGCGCTATACCTGAACAGCAGAGAGGTTCCCAAATCGGACGACCGCTATATGCGGAAGAGCAAGTTGTTCAATGCCGTATCGCAGCTTGACAATTACCCAGAGTATGGCAATCGA
>JAOTWM010000326.1 GCA_029862885.1 Gammaproteobacteria bacterium | reverse complement strand
AAGCCTGCGGGTTCGCGACTTGATATGTAAATACGGTGGCGCCCACTTTCCTGAGCCTGGCGCGTTTCATCATGTTGACAAGCTCGTTGCCATGGAAAATATTGTCGCCCAGTATAAGTGCAACGTTCTCATCGCCAATGAACTGTTCGCCGATAATGAACGCCTGCGCTAGGCCCTCGGGGTTCGGCTGCTCCGCGTATTCGAGCTGTAGTCCCCACTGCGACCCATCACCGAGTGCCTGTTCAAATCGCGGCAGATCTTGCGGTGTGGAAATGATCAGAATCTCCCGAATGCCCGCCAACATCAGCGTCGACATTGGATAGTAGACCATCGGTTTGTCGTACACGGGCAGCAACTGCTTTGAGATGCTGTAAGTAATCGGATGCAATCTCGTTCCCGATCCGCCAGCCAGGATTATTCCCTTCATTCCCTCAATCCTCTGCGCTCTGCAGACGCGGATTGCGTATTACGCTCCAACTCACCCGCATTTTCTACATACCACTCGACAGTTCTTCTAAAGCCTTCCTCGAAGCTTACACCCGGTCGCCAGCCGAGCGAATTTTCTATCCGATCGGAATTGAGCGAATAACGGCGATCATGGCCAGGGCGATCGGGAACGAACTTGATTTGATTAGTATAGGACTGTCCATCGCTACGTGGTCTGAGCTCGTCGAGCACTGTACAGACCTGATTGACGACTTCAACATTCGAGCGCTCCGCGTCACCGCTAATGTTGTAGTTGGATCCCGTTTCGCCTTGCTGGGCAGCCAGCCAGATCGCGCGCGCATGATCCTCCACGAAGAGCCAATCGCGCACATTGCTGCCGTCCCCGTATATCGGAAGCGGCCGACCACTGAGTGCGTTCAAAACTATGACCGGGATCAGCTTCTCCGGGTACTGCCACGGTCCGTAATTGTTCGTGCAGTTAGTTACGATGACTGGCAGGCCGTATGTTACGTGCCATGCACGGGCAAAGTGATCGGACGCCGCCTTTGATGCGGAATAGGGTGAGTTTGGACGGTAGGCGTCTTCCTCAAGCGCTGAGCGCCCAACGTCCATCGACCCAAACACCTCGTCCGTAGAGACATGGACAAACCGGAAGTTCTGCATACCTGCCGACGTTTCAAGCGCTGCATGCAGCAAATTGCACGTGCCCTGCACGTTTGTACGTATGAACTCGAACGGATCGTCAATTGACCGATCGACGTGCGTCTCCGCTGCCAGATGGATGACTACCTCCGGACGAAAATCCTGAAATATCTGCCTTGTAGCCGGCCAGTCGACGATGTCTATCTTTTCGAAACGATACCTGGAATCGGACACGACAGAATCGAGCGCCTTGAGATTTGCTGCGTATGTAAGCTTATCCAGATTCAGCACTGTACCGTCGAAGGATTGCCCATCGAGGATGTGCCGAATTACCGCCGATCCTATGAATCCAGCGCCACCGGTAATTAGAACTCTAGCCATCACTCTTAATCTCTGCCGGCTCAAGGAGTCTCTGCAGACTTAGTAACGCCGCCGGAAGGATTAGCAGCAACAGGGGCATATGTGCTCGAACTTCTTCAAAGTGGGACCTGATAAAGAAATAGAACATCAACACGCCCGAAAAGACGATGGCAGCACGCAAAAACTGGTCGTCTTTGGGAAATCGGAAAATTATTAGTAGAACAGGCAGTAGGAATACGAGAAAAGGTGGGTAAGCAATAGGTGGAAAAAATGCAGCGAGTTCGATGAGGCGCTGCATATTTTCGGCAACGAGGGCAGATACGCTTGGTCCTCCCCCAAATCCACCCGGAAGCACAGCCCGAAGTCCGAAATAAACCCCAAATGAGACGGCGAAAAGGGCGGCCGTCTCGAGCGACGTTCTTGTAAAGCGCGCATGACTCACGTGCGCTAACCAATAAAGGCCTGGCAGTAGAACGGCGTCGTATTTAATCGAAACGCTCAGCGCAAGTGCAACGCCAAGTATAAAAGGTCGACGGCTCTGGACGAGCATGAAAAGCACGACCCACGATAGAAGGGAAAGTCGGTCCCACGGGTGAAAAAGGGCGAACAAATACGTTAATGGCAGAACCGATCCGACGTAGATGACACCAAGGACGGCATAGTGACGAGGTAACCAGTTCGACAAGAAAAAATAGAGGAGAAAAAGCGCCAGGAACAGACTAATTGTGTCGATGAACCAGTAGCTGTGAATGACCGAAATCCCGAAGACCCGATGCATTGCTTCGGCCAAATAGACCGACGCGATGCGGATATTGGTGCCGTTCGCCCCAAGCGAATTCCATGACTCGACACCATCCGGTAATTTGTTGTTCAAAATAGTGTCGTGCGCCTGCAGGCGCCGAGTTTCCACTGATTCCGAGTAAATTGACAAGCCCCCTATCGAGGACTGCATCGTCAGTGTGAGAACACCGCACAGCGCTATTAACAATACGAAAGCTGCGGCCGAGCGATTCTGATCGACTATTCGTAACATCTCGTCACCATATTATTGGCTGTTCGGCCTGCCCACCATTGCGACGCACGAAGCCTATCACCAACTGCATAAAGATGGGGAGCCGCCTTCGGATATTTGGCTTCACAAACGACGACCAGGCTCAATCGATTTGGCGGGAAAGCGGCGGCGAAATTCCCCAAACACCGCTGATTCAGCACCGCTCGGTTTGGACGACAGTAACCAAAGCGAGATTACACTGCCAATGTAAATTGAAACACCCAGTAATATTGCGAAAAGCATTTGTGGTAACGCGCCAACAGAGCTGGATGTAGGCATCAAGTCGCTGACATAGTAGTTGACGCCCAGATACATTGCTCCAGATGACACAAGCGGGCGCCAGACGGTTGCCGCAAACGTAAGGACCGGCAGCTTCAAGGTTCGAAACACAGTGCTGTAATAAACCGGCATATTGATTAATCCAGTAAGCAGGCATGCCCATGCAGCACCAAGAGCACCATAACGGTACGTGAGGATGATGATCAATGGAACAAGTATGGCAACGTAGAAACCTAAGAGCGCGGTGACAATACCGGGCTTGCCAAGAGCCGTAAAGACGGGGGCGATATTAGTTTCCATTGCCCCAATTGCGCCCGACAAACCAAGAATTGCAATGAGGGGCGCAGCTGTGGCCCACTTTTCGCCCAACAATACGAAAACCAACAGCTCGGAGGTAACAGCAATTCCTACTGCGGCCGGTATCGCAAACATTGCGATAAGCCCGATCACATCCAGATAGCCTTGCCGAACTATTGTGAGGCTATGGGCCATCTTCGCGTAGCCTGGAAATACAGCTCGATTGATTGGTGCGACGAGTTCGGTTGTAGGGATGCTCGAGACTTCGTACGAAACCGAATATGTGCCCAGCGCTGTTGGGCCTGCTAGTTTTCCGATGATAAAATCTGCTGCTCGATGACGAAAGAAAGTTAGCATATTGTTGAACAACAGCCATTTGGAGAAGCTGAATAGTTCTTTGTATGCTGCCAGCGACCATCTTGGTCGATAGTTACTGATAAGGAAACTGGCGAGCAGGCTGGTTAGATTCATCGTCACGATTCCGATGATTAGCGCCCAGTAACTTCGAAGCCAAATTGCAATTGGGATTGTTACGCAGAATCCCGCGACGCGGGGTATGGTCATAAATATGAATTCCCGGTCAAACTGCAATTCCTTGCGAAATTTGACGATGCCGACATTCTCAAAGCCTTTCAGAAATGCGCCAGCTGACAACGTAACAAGAACAAAAGCCAGACGAGGATCCTGGTAAAACCCTGCGACAGGACTGGCAAGGAGCAAAATCGTGCATGCAATAACCGCGGCAAATATAATTTGGATTGTCCACACGGTGTCGAAATGCGCTCGCTTTGGATTTTGATGCTGTATCAAGGCGACGTCGAAACTGAAGGCAGTGAATAACTCCAGCGCGGCGACGAAAGCGGTAGCCAGGGCAACGAGACCAAAATCGGCTGGCACCAACAGTCGAGCCAGAACGATCATACTAACAAGCGTCATGCCTCTGTGAAGCAACTTGAATGAAATCATCCAAGCGGCACCTTTGGCAATCTTCTTATTAATATTTTCCATATTAAGAATGCATGATCGAAACAAATCGGCTATTGCAGCCCAAGGTAGATTCTATCGCTATTGAGTTGGTGGGGCAGTTCACCGGAGGACTTTGCTTACCCAACCGCCGACTTGCGAAAGAACCGAATCCACTTAGGCGGCACACGTTTTTCGGTCAATCTGCGTGAACATTCGTAGGCGGCCGTGGTGTTTTGGTTTCACTGCTTAATGCCTTGAATCCAGACGTGATCGTCCAGCCGGGATTGCCATTGTTGTCAAACTTGTACGCGCCCGCATCCGCGATTCCGTTTCGTTGATTACCGTTAAAATCTGCCGCCGTAATGTACGCGGCAATCCCCGCGTGGATAAGCGCGCTACCTGGGGACGGAAACGCATCGATGGGTGGGGTTCCACCGTAATCGCTGTCGACCAAGTCTATCGTGATGTCGTTGCCATCCACGTAGCCTGAATTGCCGCCTGACACACCTCCGGCGCCAACGTTACCAAACAATTGAACTTGGCTCAGATCGCCGCTGATCAGACGGATTGCCTGATTCTGCGAGTAAACGGCGTTGTTGGCGATCAATACGGGCCCGGACACATTGCGGACCTCAATTCCGGATCCGCTATTGATTACAGTGTTGTGGACCAACTGGATATTCGATGGACTACCTGACTGGTGTGATTGAAACGAAATGTTTCCTAACACAATGTTATTACGCACCACCGCATCTGCAGCAATCTGTATCGTATTGTCGGAAACATTCCACAGAACGTTGCCCTCAATAGTGTTTGCCGGACCGTTGCCAACGGTGGAGTAAAGAATAATGCCAGGATACTTCGTGTCGTGAATGACATTGTCGCGAATGACATTGCCGTAGCTGCCCTCCTTGATCTCGATACCATCACCCTGTTCAACGGTTGCGCGATTCGTGTGGTGAATGTAATTCCCTTCGATCAGGCTATTGATCACGCGGCAGCCATCGTTGTTACAACCGAGGTACATGCCCTCTCCGGTACCGTTGGTGTGGTGAATGTGATTACGAAGAATCTTGAGCCCCTCGTATGTGCCACCCGCATTTGCCGATATCGCGACGTCGCCGGTCTCCTGAATTTCGCAGTCCTCTATCGTGATGAAGTCTGAACTCATCAGTCGAATTCCATGGGAACCGCCAGTGAATTCGATTCCGCGGACAATAACGTAAGACGAATTGCTTATCTCAACGACATTGTGAAACGCGGTCGCTTGTTCTATGACCGGCTTGTCGCCAGTCTTTGCACGAATAGTAATCGGTTGCGCAGCTGTGCCGTTCGCCGTGAGAGTGACATTTTCGTCAAAAAAATATCGGCCGCCACGTAAAACCAGTTCCTCGCCGGACGAGAGCGAAGCAACCGCAGCTTCAAGGTCATCTGTCGGCCCTATTTCTGTGGCGTGAGCGGAAGAAATGCAAAGGACGGCCGCCAACGGGGCATACAGCCATTGAACTCGGTGCCGGTTTTCATTGCTCATCTGCTTAATCCTCTGCCCATAGTCTATAGCAGCATTACTTTCAAAATGTGACCTCGTTCACTGGATTTGACTTTGGAGATTCCCTTCAAGATGAGAAGCGGTACTACCGTTGGTGGCGTCAGCAATATCACAAACGACGATGAGAAGTCTGCTTCAAATTAGTTATCAAATGCCGATTGTAACTCCGTCAATTTGCTACACTCGCTGCGTTTTCTTCTGTCTGTGTGTGATCAATGACCGTCAGAACCCGTTTCGCCCCCAGCCCAACCGGCGTCCTTCACCTCGGTAGCGTCCGCACAGCACTC
>JAOTWM010000324.1 GCA_029862885.1 Gammaproteobacteria bacterium | reverse complement strand
TTGCCGTCATCCGCCAGGTGCCATTTGCCAATGGCCGCTGTCGAATACCCGAGATCAGGGTTGGTCTTTAATGCCATCGGCAAAGTGAATTCGTCCGGCAACAGAAAGGGTCGTGGAAGAGCTCGGTCCGCAGCCGAAGCGTTATAAGGGTAACTGTGATCTGTCGACTCGGCGGGTGCCCACGCTGGTTTTTCGGGTGCGTCAGGCATCTCGCCACTGCCAACGGGGCGACCAATCCCGGTCCTGAAACCGTAACGCCCGGTCATGAGCGTCGCACGGGTTGGCGAACAAACCGGTTGCGCCCAGAAATTATTGAACCGGACACCTTCCCGGGCTAATTCGTCGAGTGCGGCTGTCTTCGGCAGGTTCTCTCCCAGGCCGTAGGAGGCCAACGTCTCTACGCCCATGTCATCGCCGATAATCAGCAGGATGTTCGGGGCCGAGTTCGCAACGCCCGGGCCGCTGACAGTTTGAGATTGGCTGGGCTCGGCCGCGACCGCCTCTACCTCGCGCCAGACCCGCAGCAAATTGCCGCCCCACAGCTTTTCGATGTCGTCCCGGCTGTAGCCCCGTCGAACCAGCTCCAGTGTCACGTTGAATGTCTCGCCGGCATCGAACCAGTCGACAACGCCACCACCACCACCGAAATCTGAGCTTAGTCCCACATGATCGATACCGATCAGCTCGACCGCGTGGTCCACATGATCGATGAAATCACTGACGTCGGCGTAGCCGATCTCACGCAGGCGCGCCATGACCTTGCCGCGCTCATCGGCGGAGAGCGAGAGCGAATCACGGAGTCGCTGCAGCCCGTAATCTTCAAGTACCTTAGCGGTTGCTTCCTGTTGCTCCGGCGTCAATTCTTTGACGAATTCAGCCAGTGCCACGGCTTGCATCACCCCGCCGCTATCCTTGAGCGCGAGCAATGTCTCGTCGTCCATGTTGCGAAAATGGTCCCTGACTGCGCGTGTGTTGGAGTGGGATGCGATAACCGGTGCACGGGAGAGCCGTATCGCGTCGAGCGCCGCGGCCTTTGATATGTGGGAGACATCAACCATGATGCCGAGCCGGTTCATTTCGGCAATGACTTGCTCTCCAAACTCGCTGATCCCGTCATGCTCCGATTCTTCGTCGCCGAACTCGGGGCGTGGCCGAGAGGAATCGGAGATGTCGTTGTGGCCACCGTGCGACAGCGTGATGTAGCGGGCTCCAAGTTCGTAGTAACGCTCGAGGAGCGAGAGATCAGTGCCAATGACATACCCGTTTTCAATGCCGATGGCCGCGACGAGCTTGCCGGAAGCGCGGATGCGTTCGACGTCATCAGCAGAGTAGGCCAACTCGATGAGATCCGGATACATCTCGTCCGTCATGCGGTGGATCGCATCGAACTTCGACATTGCATCGGATTTCGCTTGCGCGTAGTTCTCCGGCGTCCGTTCGGTCTGACCCACGAAAACAATAAAAAATGCGGCGTCGAGGCCGCCCGCCCGCATGTTTTCGAGATTAACCTGGCGAACACTGTTCAACGGATCGACGGACTCGGTCGCGAAGTCGAGCGGGATATCGACGTGAGTGTCGATGGTGGTCACTGCATCGTGAATAGCCTTGGCGGTGGCACGGAGATCGGCCTCCGACATCTGAGTGGAATCCGGGTCGGTGCAGCCGATCATCCCCAGTAAGAGGATTACGCAGAACGGTGTGGATAGCAGTTTCATTGCTGTCGGCAAAGGGTCATCGCCGTGTCTCGCGATATCGCGCTGTCGTATTCCGACAAATCGCCATTTTGCTCAGAGAATATTCGGAAGAAATCCGATTGAATTTGATCTGCGGTAAGACTATGCCCGCAATCTTTGATCCTCATGCCGACGAGCACCTTCTCTGAAGTCGTTACCGGCGCGAAGTTATAGAGGTAATACTGGGAATATTCCTCGTACCCTGAATACTCGAGATCGAGATGCTCGGCCCATTTACCCAGCGTACTTGGGTTTGAGGGTGTATTTTCGTCCCACGCAGAGTATGTACGCCCATGTATTGTGTCCCGCAATCCGTCAATAATCGTCGATCCGTTTTCGACCGAGGCAAATTCCAGGAAGTTGGTACCACTCTTGCCCGTTTCCTGGCCGTTGAACCACAGCCCCCCATCCCGTTCGCCCTGGATGTGCAATACAGATGGCAATGTGTCAGGCGTATTTTCTTTGAAATCAACAATCCCTTGCCGAAACGTTGAACCTCCCGTTACGGAAATGGCTTTAAAGGTGTAGGTGTCATTTATGCTGACATCGGTTAGATCGACCGGGCCGCCGAGTACGTACGAGAGCAAGAAGATCGCCCCCGATGAATGACCGACCCCAAAAATGTTTTGCGGATCGATGTTGATATCCGGCGACGACTGTAATTCTGTTAGCAACGTATCAACGAATGCGTAATCGTCACGCGCCGCCTCAAAACCTTTATGCCAGAACCACATACCGCGCGCTCCACCCTTATCAACTTCTTGGGGCACTTCCGGTTTCTTCTCGGAAAATGCAGACATTTTGATGGTGATGAAATCGTCTTTATACGATTCCAATCTCGGCGCCCAATCCAGAAAACTCAATATCGATTCTTTGGTGAAATCGGGACGACACATACAGCCATGAAAAAACAGAACAACTGGGTAGGCTTTGTTCTTGTCATATGCGGTGGGAAACGTAACCGAAAAATGTCGCTCGTAGCCATTGATATTGATGCTGCCACGATTCGTCTGATCGAGTTCCAGGCTTGAAAATACCAGCTTGGTGTCATCCGGCTGTTTTTCCGGCTCGGCATTGCCGATTTCGCTTGCGACAGCGGACACTTGAGCGCAGGCCAGCAGCAGCATCGTGAAACCTGATAGCGAAAAGAGGGTAACTGCCATTTTCATATCGTCACCTTTGTTTGGGATGAGTACAGGCCGTCGCATTTGGAGATCGCACTACGATGTGGGATATGATAACCCACAATATGGGATTACATGTAGATTAATGGGAGCAAGTGGATGTCGAAAATAAGAACTCTTTTTTTGCTATTGATTTCGCTAACACTGACATCTGCATGCACGTCTGATGATATTCAACCGCCAGAGCCGACCAGCAAGCCACCCAATATTCTGCTGATCGTCGTTGACGATATGGGCTTTACCGATATCGGTGCCTTCGGTAGCGAGATTCGTACGCCGAACCTCGACAGGCTTGCATACGATGGCGTGCGACTGACCAACTTCCATGCGGCCCCACAATGTGCGCCGACACGAGCGATGCTGATGTCAGGATCTGACAACCATAAAGCTGGAATGGGATCGATGTTTGGCCCGAACGCGTACAAGGATTTTCCGGCCGATCGCGTTGGCTACGAAAGATATCTGCATCCGCGTGTCGCGACCTTGCCGGAGCGGCTCAATGACGCGGGCTATCACACCTATATGGCCGGAAAATGGCATCTCGGCGCAGACGATGAGAAGAAACCGTCCGCGCGCGGTTTTGAACGCACCTTCGCCTTGATGGACGGCGGTGCCAGTCATCTGGAGTTGCGAGGACTCGGGCCTAAAACCTATCGTGAGGATGGCGAGGAGTTGAACGCTTTACCCGACGACTTTTATTCGACCAACACTTATACCGACAAGATGATCGAGTTCATCGCCGCAAATGCCGATGACGGCAAACCGTTCTTCGGGTATCTCGCGCTAACGTCGCCGCATTGGCCATTGCAGGTACCTGCGGAGGAACTCGACCGCTATGCGGGCCAATACGACCACGGATATGACGTGCAGCGGGCGCGGCGAGTCGAACGTGCGCTGCAGCTAGGCGTATTACCTGAGGTCGATCCGGACTTGTTCGACCCGCAGGGCGCACGTTGGGACGAACTCAGCGAGGACGAGAAACGCTATTCGACGCGCACCATGGAATTGCTGGCGGCGATGGTTGAGAACATGGACGATAATGTTGGTCGACTTGTCGCACACCTGAAAACGACCGGGCAGTTCGACAATACCTTCATATTCTTCATGTCCGATAATGGTGCCGAGGCGGATAGAGAGGACAAGAACCCGAACGAAGCTCGCGGCATTGAGCGCAGCAACTACTATGACAACTCCTACGACAATCTTGGCAAGGCATCGTCATGGGCATTTGTTCGCGAAGGGTGGGCGCAGGCCTCTATGGCGCCGTATCGGCTCTACAAGGGTTTTCTCACTGAGGGCGGAACGCGTGTTACGTCATTCGCCCACCATCCGAGGCTGGCGTCATCAGGCAAAATCGACAATCAATTTCTGACGGTGATGGACGTCATGCCGACGTTACTAAGTCTGGCAAACGCGGACTTTGACCCGACCAGGGTTCGCGGTCGTGACGTATTACCAATGGACGGCAAATCTTTTCTAGCGGCACTGCAGACATCAGCACGAGTCCACGGTGCGGACGAAGTCATCGCCAGCGAGTTACATGGCCAACGCTCTTTGCGTCGAGGCGACTGGAAAATCGTCTGGGAGCAAATGACCGCCAACATCTGGTGGGAAGGGGAGAAACCGGATCATTGGCGAACCTGGCGACTCTTTAACCTCGCTGATGATCCGACTGAGCAGCATGATCTTGCAGCAGAGGAACCGGAGATTTTCGCAGAACTGACGACGCTTTGGTACCAATGGGCAGAAACCAATGGTGTGATAACCGACATCACTCCGCAGTGGCGGGAGCCCGTACAAAACGGCAGCGCTGGAAGTAACTGAGCTCCTTCGATGAACGCAGTGAAGATCATTCTGTCGATAGAGCCACTGAACTAGCCGAATTAAGAAACGGACCACAGAACGTCTATAGCGTTTAAATGGTTTTATATTTTGGAAGAAACAGCATCGACACAGCCGTAAGCACCAAAATAAGAGAACATATGCTGAGAATATTGACGTAAGAGCCGTAAAAATCAAATAGCCAACCAAACACAACCGGCCCTACTGATACGCCACCTAGAAAGGCAGCGAACAGAATTCCGTAAACCATACCGAATGAGATTAAACCGAAATAGCGCGTTACCAGATAGGCCAGTAAATCAAGCTCTGCCCCAATGCTAAAGCCGAATAATATAGCTGCTAAAAATGCCGTTGGCCCAACCGCGCCAAGAGCAAGCAATGCCATCCCGATGGCGGAAAGGATGAAACAAACCATACCCACTCGCGGTGCGAAAAACTTATCTAACAAAAACCCTATGACGACCCTGGAAACAATAATGGTTATGCCGACTGTTGAAGCAGCGAGTGCGGCGTTGGTTGTGTCCATTCCCCTGTCCAACAGCATGGGAACAAGATTTGAAAACAGCCCATAAAGACAAAAAGTAAGCAGCATAAAAGTAGCGAATAGCTGATAAAACAGCGGCGTTCTCAGAAGCTCGCCAAGTTTGATTTTTTCCTCTTCGTCTGCCTCAACCACTGACTCATCGACATCAACCGTATCGCCATCAGGTAAAAGGTTAAGGTCTTTTGGGTCGTCATAAATAAGTAATTGTATCAACGGCAAGATGAGAAAAATAACGATCGCCGCCAATGCAAAATAGCCTGACCGCCATCCGTAATTATCGACCATATATTGAACAAGAGGCGGGGTATAAGCAAAGCCAAGTCCTCCTCCCGACATAACAAGTCCAAAAGCCAGGCCACGTCTTTTTATAAACCACGCTCCGGCAAGCCTCAGGTAAGGCACAGCCGCCGACCCGCCGCATACTACCCCGATGATCGCATAGAACAGATAGAAATCCGTCAGGTCTCCGACAAAGAGTGGAATGCCGCCAAGCAACAGGCCAAAGGAAAATAATGACGGCATCATAATTTTTTTACTGCCGTAATTATCAATCAAACGACCAAGCAAGGGTGTAAAAATCGCCT
>JAOTWM010000552.1 GCA_029862885.1 Gammaproteobacteria bacterium | reverse complement strand
TACCATGTCCGCACCCGATTGGCGCTGCACGTAATCGCCGAGATATTTATCCGGCGCCCACAGAATTTTCTCGCCACGCTCGTGCAGATGGCGAATCAGCTTGAGCGCGATTGACGACGTAACAACCCAATCCGCCCGCGCTTTAACCGCGGCGCTGGTATTCGCATATACCACCACGGTGCGCTCGGGATATTGATCGCAAAACGCGCTAAAACGATCCGCCGGACAGCCCAGATCCAGTGAGCAATTAGCTTGTGAATCAACCACAAGCACTCGTTTATCCGGACTCAGAATTTTCGCGGTTTCACCCATGAAACGCACACCTGCGACAACGATCGTGTCGGCGGAATGCTCGAATCCGAAGCGCGCCATTTCCAACGAATCGGCAACGCAGCCACCGGTGCGATCCGCTAAATCCTGCAGCTCGGGATCCACGTAGTAATGCGCAACGATGACCGCATTTTGAGCCTGTAACGCGTGCTCAATGCGCGCGGTCAACGCACCGCGTCGATCCGCGGTCAATGTCTCGGCATGGCGTTCGCGTGCCGCAGCCGCAGCTTGCGAGATGGTGATTTGCAATGTGTCAGAAATCTCGGGGCTACGATTCATAGATCTCTCCAACGCAAAACATCACTTTAAGTAGCGGATTTCGCCGGGCTGTGTATAACGGTACAACCGTGCCGGTCGATGCGAGCCGTCACGACGGCACGCCCCGGCATCGGTCACAAAGTGTTGCGCCAAGATACGCTTTCTAAAATTCCGTTTATCGAGGGGTTCACCCAAGATAACCTCATGCACGGTTTGTACGTCTGTGAGCGTAAACTCCTCGGGCAAGAAATGAAATGCCAGTGTCGAGTAACTGAGCTTGGCTTTGAGTCGTTCGTAAGCACGATCGATGATGGCGCGATCATTGGCCGGCAGCGGCAACATATCGGCCAAGGCGCGCCATTGCATCCCGCTCTGCAGTCCGGCCTCGGCGGGCCACGACCACACCGCGTAATAGCAAACCGTAATGGCGCAATTGCGGGCACCACTCTCCGCGCCGCCGAAAGTGTAGAGCTGTTCGATGAATAGATCGTCGCGCGCCGCACACGCTCGAACCGCGTGCCGCGCACAAATGTCCAGATCGTCCGCACTATCGACGCGTTCGCCCGGCAAGCGCCAACCGGACGCATCGCGGCGTAGCAGAACTTGCAAGCGACCGTCGTGAACCGACATTACTACCAGCCCGATTTGCACCGGCAGCGGCATCGAAGACCTCGCAGGGGTAGTCGCGAACGCAGGTTTCGATAGTGTGCTCATAACACTTACTATAATAGTGTAATTTATACACTATGTCAATTCTGAGATCTCTTTCCCTGCGTACCACCCCAAGAAAACGGTATAGTGCGGCCTCTTACTCGAATCTGGACCGACCGATTATGCAATGGGTATTATTTGCCATCGCGATCGCCGCGCTATTGCTCGCCGCGACCCGCTTCCCGAAAACTGCGTACGGAATGTTGTCCGCGTTGTTACTTGTCGTGGGCCTACTGTATTGGCGCTCGCAGGGTGGGACCGACGGCCGTGAACTGCTGATCCCGGTCGCTCACGTCGTTATCAGCGACACCGTGGTAACTCAAGCATATCGCGAGAGTTTTAATATTAGTGCGCGTATTACGAACAACTCGGAGACCCATACGTTAGCTGAGGCCACTATTGAGTTCGCGATGCTGGATTGCGAATCGGATACCACAGACGAGTCCGCCTGCGCGATCCTGGGCTCGAAACGCCGTACTATCGTGATTCGAATACCACCCGGTCAGTCACGGGATTTTGAGGACAATTTGTCTTTTGCCGGGGCTAAGATCCGCGGCCACGTTCGCTGGCGCTATTCCGTAGTCCATACCCAAGCGATGTAAGATGGCCCCGGCATAAGTCGTGAACGATCAATTGGGATCCAATTTAATCAAACTCTGCGTCGCTTACTTCGAAGTAGGTGAGCAAGACCGGGAGCTTTGCGAATCACCAGCCACGCTTTAGCTTGCGCCGGTTATTTCTTGCAGTCGGCCCAAACCCTGGGAAATTCATGACCGCGAATTCGTGTACAAATGAAAATATTTTAATGCGTTATGGCTTATTGACGGCCGAGTAGATCACATCGAAATTGGCGTCACTTGGAATCGGCATCCCGGTCGAAACTAACGGCGGTCAATTCAGCAAGTCGAGACTCCCAAGCATCCACAAATTTCGCATTGGCCGGCAGTGGGGCGAATGCGCTTTTGATGCCCCACTTCAGAGATTCCTTAGTGCTTTGCGCCACACCGCTGCCACTCTGGTACATCCAACTCAGGAGCCGATAAGCTGGCTCGTAGTCCTGCTGCGCCGCTCTAATTGCCCATTGCAGTGCCTCGTTGGGCGCGGCCGTCGTGCCAAACACAAGGCCGAGCCCTAAGTTGTATTGCGCCATTGGATCGCCTTGGCGAGCGGCGCGTTGCAGCCATCTGATCGCCTGCTGTTCACTTGCGTCTAATCCGTAGCCGTTGCCATAACTCACACCGATACCGGTCTGTGCTGCGGCGTGCCCAAGTTCTGCGGCGGCAAGATAATGTCGCGCCGCTTCGGCATAGTCCACCGCGACCCCATCTCCAAAGAAATACTTCTCGGCCTCGCGGTAGGCGACGTCGGCATGCACGACACGCTCTAGACTTGATTGAAACGCCAATAACCCGTCGTGATCGGGGGATACCTTCAAGCCTCTCCGTAACGAGGCTTCAGCCTCGTCAAATTGCCGAGCGGTAGCCTGTTCCTGGGCGAAAATTAAAAATTGATCTGCGATTTTCCGCAGACCCGCATGGGCGAGTTCGTTGTCGGGTGTTCTCCGCAAAACCGCTTGATAGACCTCGTAGCCGTTGGCGCCGGGGGGCCCAATGAGGCGCCCTTTATCAATATGGCGCTGCGCCTGCCGCAGCAAGGCATCCAGTTCCCGGGAGGTTTCACCCGATACGGTGGCGACCGGAAAATCACCGTCCGATGTCGTGGCGGTTGTCAATCCGACCCCGTCACCCGTGCTATCGGCAACGGGTAGCTCACCAACGCTGGCTACATCCTGCGCCTGCTGCAACAATTTGGAAACTTCGGTCTGCAGTTGGGTCCCCGAGATCGGTCCATAGTAATAGACCGTGCCCGCAGCCAGCATCATTAACACGGCGAAGCTCCATGCCGCACGCCGCGACGCACGGCGCCACCATGCTCGGCGCCGCTGTTGACGCTTGCTCTTTGCGACTTCGGGAGGAACCTGCAATGACGGTGGCACTGCCGCTGCCGATAATACGCCGGCATCGAGAAGTTCAGGTGCGCGCAAGTAATTGGGATCACTCCGCGCCATTTGCACGAG
>JAOTWM010000323.1 GCA_029862885.1 Gammaproteobacteria bacterium | reverse complement strand
CCAACGATTGCGACATCTGTGTTGATCGTCTCCATCAAGCCATCTCAGGCCGTTTCACTCTTATTCTTCGCGTGTGGCGACGACTTTTTGATATAGACCACCGAAATAAGTTTCTTTTCGCCACGCAAAGCGAGTGTCGTTGCCGGCAAACGCCGCAATCTCCTTGCGCCAAAGCCCCTTGGCATAAGGCTCCAGCGTATCGAATATCAGGCTGGTGACGATTTTGAGCGGATGTGCCCAGTGTGGTTTGTGGTAATCGACAAACACGACCTTGCCGCCGGGTCGAACGCTGTCGAGGAGAACCGCCGCCACTCCGTGCTTATAGTCATCCGGTAATTCATGCATCAGGAAGTAACAGCACACGGCGTCGAATGTCTCGTCGCGGAGATGCAGAACGTTTTCGTGTCGCACGACCGCGCGTTTGTATCCGGCCAGCTTGCGACGGCAATTGCGGACTTGCACCTCGGCAACGTCGACGACCTCGAGACTGCCCTCAGGGCCGACGTGTTCGGCCAGCGCTAACGAAAAATTGCCGTACACACACGCTGACTGCAGTACGTGCTGCCCCGGTTCGATTTCAGCAAACGCCGCCTGTTCGAGACGTCGGTGCTGCCGCCAGAGAATTGTTTTGACGATCAATTCGTGATCGAGATATGCCGCGTTGCGTGGGTCGAGATAGGCCCAGCGGTAGGTCTTTTGCAGATAGTCGGGGATGCCCGGCGCACCGGCGCAGGCCGGCGCCTGCGCCAATTGCATGGACGCCGGATGAATCTCCGAACTTTCAAAACTCTTTCGTGTTGCTGTGGGCAATTCCGAGTACTCCATATGTGCGTTTCTTTAGCGTTTACGGTCGTTATTTCGATCGTCGGTGACACTTCCTGCTCGGCCGACGCGATTCAATTAGTTCGAGATCCCTGGGTTGTCCATGAAGTTTTCTCTTGGTTTGATCGAGGCGTCCCCATGACATCTGTAACATATCACGCTGTCGTTATCGCGCAACTAATCGCGCGTCGCATAGGAGCGCCGTCCCGTCTCCGCATCCCAAACTCGGGATTCTCATAATCGTATCGGACCTGACCCCACAGATCCCCAATGCTGTTAACAATATCAGTATAGGTCGAAATAACCATCCGGTGGGGACATGACAGTCAGCGCATCCAAGCCGCACACCGTTCGTCGTCATTTCATGAGATGACGTTTTGCTGGTTCCGGAGTCGGCAATATAAGTCGGCGTCGCATGCCACGCAGTGTAGAACTCATCGGCAGTCGTCAGACGCTCCATCTTGTCAGCCGCAAGCGCAAAGTTATCTCAGCAACGCCCCCGACAATATAAACAATCACCGCCGTCTTCTTCCCGGGTAAAACAAGTTCACCTCCGCGGTGGGGACCGTGGCCCAATCGCTCGGTGGGGCAGACATCACGGGCCCTGACGGCCCGGCGAACAACACCGCTGCGAGCGGCACAAACACAGTAGGCTTACTCAAGCCATACATTTTGAAACTCCCAATTTCCTTGCATAGGTGAAATCCGTTAAAAAGAATTTATACGATAATCTTTGATGGCCGATCTATATATGACTTGGGTCAGTTGTTCTCACCATTTCGATACAATGAGAGTTAATGGGAAGCAACACGACTGCATAAAAATGGTGTGTCAAAGGGTGTCGATCTGTCCGGCAGTCGAATCGAATACCAAGACAGAGACTACGAGGATCGAACGCCCGCCACTATTCTTCGGCACGCTCCAGCGAAGGGCAGGGTATGTTTTCCTTGCGCCGTGTACGGCGCTCGTTCCGCGCATCGGCGATGAAAAGCACGCGTTTTTTCGTGCCGATCTCAACCGCCCTGCTCTCGATCGAGCTAGTCGTCGAGTAGCTTTACAACATTCTTGCGGTCCTTTTCATTCAGCTGTGTATCTAACGCCCGACTCCGTCTAGAAATAATGCGATAAAGAACAATGGCCGACAGCAGCAAAATCACAAAGGGGCCAAACCACAAAATGAAAGTGGAAGGAATCACGGGTGGTCGGTAGAGCACAAAATTTCCATAGCGATCGACCAAGAAACTAATTATTTCGTCATCCGGCTTGCCTTGGGCCATCATATCGTAGACCTCTTGACGCAGATCCTGGGCGAGCTCTGCCCGTGACGCCAGGAGCGATTCATTCTGACAGACAAGACAGCGCACCTCCCCGATTAAATCACGAAACCGTTGCTCGCTCACGACACCACTAAAATCAAATGAGTCCAACGTCGCATTAGAAGTGCCTGAAATAACAAGCAACAGAATAAGGAAAGCAGCATTGATGGGGCGTCGCATAGTCCGCTCGCTATTCTCGACAAATCCCGATCGGGTTACAGGTGTTCAACCGAGGCTTTCTGGCTGACCAATCCGGTATTGGCGACCACGGCACGAGAAGCGGTCTTTCGTCCGATTCGGATCCGGTAACGCTTATCCGTTACTGCCACAATACCCCCAAGCGCCATTAACAACCCTCCTAACCAGATCCAACGGACAAATGGTTTGTAATAGAGTCGGACGCTCCAGGCGCCACCTCCGAGTGGCTCACCCAAAGATACGTAAAGATCGCGAGTCACACCCACGTCGATGGCAGCCTCGGTCATAGCATCGCCTTGGGCGAAATAGCTGCGCTTTTCGGGATACAGAACGGCCACTTCTGCACCCGCCCGGCGTACCCGAATCTGTCCACGATCAGCCTGGTAATTGGGCCCAAGTTTCTTGGTAATGCCTTCGAACTGAAAAGAATAACCCCCTAATTCATGGTGCTCGCCCGGTGCCATCCGAACGTCGGTTTCGAGCCCATACCCCGACACAAAGGTAACACCAATTATCGCAACCGCCACACCCAGGTGCGCAACAATCATTCCGTAAAAACTTCGTCCTTGCCCTATCAAATCACGCAACACCTCTCGAAAGCCTCGTTTGTTTTGCCATCGAGTGCGTATGGACGCAATCAAGGAGAGCAGCAGCCATGCTGCAATAAAGACCCCCAACCCTACGAATACTGACGCGCGCGGATGGATGGGTAAAGCAAACAGCAAACCGAGAATCGCACTCAATACGAGCGGAGAAACCAAGCGTCGCAGGAGTTGGCGACGATCATGATGTTTCCACTTTGTAACCGCACCAATGCCCATGAGAATAACCAGGAGCGGCATGAATGCCACGAACATCCGATTGAACCATGGAAACCCCACCGATATCTTGCCCCAACCCATTGCCTCATAAATCAAAGGGTATAATGTCCCCAGTAAGACCAGTGCGGTAATCCCTACCAGCACCAAATTATTGCCCAACAAGAACGTTTCTCTAGAAACCAGGTCAAAATTTCCTCCTCCCACAACCGATGATGCCCGCCACGCGTATAGTGCCAACGAACCCCCAACGGCGATTCCAAGAAAAACCAAGAGATATATTCCTCTTGCCGGATCCACAGCAAAAGCGTGTACTGATGTCAACACACCGGAGCGTACTAGGAAGGCGCCCAGTAAGCTCAACGAAAACGCGGAGATCGCGAGCAACACTGTCCAGCTCTTAAAAGCCCCGCGTTTTTCTGAAACCGCAAGCGAATGCATAAGTGCAGTGCCCATCAACCAGGGCATGAATGAGGCATTCTCCACTGGGTCCCAAAACCACCAACCACCCCAACCCAGTTCGTTATAAGCCCACCAACTGCCCATCGTGATGCCAATGCTTAAGAAAACCCATGCGATCGTAGTCCACGGGCGAGACCAACGTGCCCACGCCGAATCGAGCCTACCTCCAATCAGAGCAGCAACAGCAAAACTAAATGCGACCGAGAACCCAACATAGCCCATGTACAGCATGGGCGGATGAATGGCGAGGCCCGGGTCCTGCAACAACGGATTCAAATCACGGCCTTCCGCTGGAATTGGAAACAGACGGTCGAAAGGATTCGACGTCAGCAGCATAAACAGTATAAACCCGATACTCACCATTCCCTGCACCGACAGCACCCACGCCAGTACTTCGCGCGGTAAATTTCGGCTGAAAAGTGAAACGGCAAGTCCCCACCCGGTCAGCATCAGCACCCACAACAGCAGCGATCCCTCATGACCGCCCCATACGGCGGAAACCTTATATATTATCGGCAGTAGCGTGTTGGAGTTCTGTGCAACGTACGTAACCGAAAAATCACTTGTCACAAAAGCGTAAACAAGGCAGGCAAAGGCTATGGAGATAAAGGTGAACTGCCCCCACGCAGTCGTGCGACCAAGTGCCATCCACGTCGGCCTCCCGAGAAACGCTCCTGCCATGGGAAAGCTTGCTTGGACCAAGGCCATGCACAGGGCAAGGATTAAAGCGAAGTTTCCGAGTTCAGGAGTCATTGCTGGTAATCTCCCATACTTTTACCTGTCGTAGCCTTGATATTTGCTGATTTCAGCATCTCACCTACTTCCGGTGGCATGTAGTTTTCATCGTGCTTGGCGAGAACTTCATCCGCCACGAATACACCGTCGTCGCGCAGTCTCCCCTTTGATACCGTGCCCTGACCTTCTCGAAATAGATCGGGGAGAATTCCCGTGTATTCGACCGTAACAGTATCCACGTTGTCGGTAAGATCGAAATTTACCGTTAAGCTACCGGACTCCCGCTTGATACTGCCGTTACTCACCATTCCACCAACACGGAACACATGGTCCCTGGGCGCCTTCCCCGCAACAACCTCACTGGGCGAATAAAAGAACATCAGGTTTTCATCAAACGCGTTCATTGCAAGCACCGTCGCCGCACCGATGCCGACAACAATCATCACCACTAGATAGAGTCTTTTCTTGCGTGTAGGAGTCATATCGAATTGTTTAGCCTGAACCGCCTGTGTGTGTTCGTGTCTTAGATCAACTATTTGGTGAATTTTTACTAGAGAATGCGTCGCCGGGCCTTACGCCGAGCGCTTCCAAGCAACCGCCTGTGCTGCCAGTATGCCACGCAAGCATTTGCAATCAAAACAAATAAGGCCAGACCATAGGAAGTCCATACGTAAAATCCGTAGCCACCCATATGGAAGAATTCACTGAGAGTCATTGTTGTTCGATGAGCTCCTGAACCCATTTGGTGCTGCGCTCCCTTAGCAGTAGCTCGCGTCGCGAGCGCATCAATACTACAACTACATAGTAGAGCTTGAAGGCCACCGCCATAATCAATAACGGAATCAACATACTGGCATCAATAGATGGACTATCAAACTTAGAGACCGTCGGCCCCTGGTGAAGAGTGTTCCACCACTGCACCGAATAATGGATGATAGGTATATTTACCACTCCGACAATTGCCAAAATGCCGGCCGCCCTAGACGCGACCCGTTTGTCTTCTATAGCGCCGTACAAGGCGATCACACCGAAATAGAGAAACAATAATAGTAATTCCGATGTCAGGCGCGCATCCCATACCCACCATGTACCCCACATCGGCTTACCCCATAACGAGCCAGTAGCCAGCGCAAGGAACGTAAACGACGCCCCAATTGGCGCGCTGCTAATCGCGATGACTTCAGCAAGTTTGACACGCCAGATCAAGCCGACGGCGCTGCAAGTCGCCATCACCATATAGACAAAAAGCGACATCCATGCACTCGGCACGTGAATGAAAATAATGCGATAGCTGTCACCCTGTTGGTAATCGGGCGGCGCCACCACCAACCCCCAGTACAGGCCAATGGCCATCAAGATCAAACACGCCACACCAAACCAAATCACCAACGAGCGGGCGAGCATGTAAAAATACCTCGGTGCGGCGAATTTGCTTAATCTATGGAGCAGCATCCTAACTTACACTGACCCGCAACGAGGCCGCCGTGGCGAGAGGAGCAAGGCTTAAGGATAGGACCAATATCGCCCCCAACATATAAAGTTGCGCCGTAACGGGAAT
>JAOTWM010000020.1 GCA_029862885.1 Gammaproteobacteria bacterium | reverse complement strand
CGCAAAGTCATGTTTGTAAAATACGCAACCGCGTATGTGGTTATGCCCGGTGGATTCGGCACGCTTGACGAACTGGCGGAAATTCTCACCCTTGTGCAAACCGGAAAAAGCCTGCGTATACCGATTATCCTGGTGCACGGTGCATTTTGGCAGGGTCTGCTTGATTGGTTCAAAAATACCCTTGTAGAACAGGGAACTATCAGTGCATCGGATCTCGACCTCGTTCAGGTGCTCGACGAGCCGTCAGATATCGTCGATGCGATTTTCGACTATTATGAAACCAAGGGGTTTGAGCGCACTCCGGAGGAAGAAGAGATTCAGTTGAATCTTTGATTCCACTGCGAGGACTGCCAGCAGGGCCTGTTCGCCGCCAATGGATTGAAATAAAATGACAATTATGCAGAAGATAATTGGATTAGTACTGGTGCTTTGCAGCGGCGGCGTATGGGCTCAGCAAGACAATGTGCCCGCGCCACCCCCAATTCAGGAGAATTCCGATGCGCCGCAAGTGCTACAAATTGAAATCCCCCCCGACCCGGTAGACGTGCCGGAAGACGCTGACTTGCTGGTACGCCGCGAGGGCTCGAATCTGATCCACGAATACCGAATCCGCGACCGGTTAGTTTTAATGAAAGTCAAACCCGATAACGGTCCAGCGTATTATATTTCCGATCCCTCCGGCGACGGCAGCCTGCGCGACCGACCCAATGAATTCGAGGCCGATCATAATATGCGTAAGTGGAAGCTCGGTGAGTGGTGAGACAGCTTGTGCACGGTACCGAGGCGGGTCGACCGCCGTAGCGTTTGCGGAACCGGAGGCCAGAAAAAATCGATCTGTGTAGTTTAGTTTACGCGCATAATCATCAAAAGAGGAGCAACATAATGCCGATAAACACCGTCGATGCGGGACAAGGTTTGGCGTGGTTCACCGAGGGTTGGAAATTGTTTGTCAAAAGCCCCGGTATGTGGATTGTTTCCACTATCGTATTTTTTGCGATCGCCGTCGTACTTAGTTTAATTCCACTGCTCGGTCAACTGATTTTAGGACTCATTGTAGTCGCACTCATAGCCGGTTTTTTGAATGGCGCTAAGACTGTGGACGAGGGCGGAGAGATGACCGTCGGCGCTCTATTTTCGGGGCTCAGCGACAGCACTAAGCGAGGTCGCTTGCTGATACTGGGCGTTTTGTTGTTGGTCGCCGAAATTATTTTCGCGGTAGTCGTGGGTGCCAGCATGATGTCGGGCCCAATGTCGGCCGGAATGGGTGGTGCAATGGGCGGTGAGATGCCGGCCATCCAGTTTGGTATGGGTATGTTCGTCGGCTTGTTGCTGGGCTTGGTGCTGCTCGCCGTCCTGTTGATGGCGTTTATGTACGCGACACCGCTCGTAATGTTTACCGACGTCGATCCGATTGCAGCGATTAAATCCAGCTTTGACGCGAGTCTAAAAAACTTTCTGCCGCTCCTCATCTTCGGAATTATTTATGTCATTCTTGCAGTTGTCGCGGCCATTCCTTTTGGGCTTGGCTTCCTTGTGCTTTTCCCGGTGACCGCCTGTGCTTGGTATTGCAGTTACAAAACGATATTCCAGTAATGCTGAGCGGGGTTTAGCGCGACAGCGCTGCGCCTGGATTGCAGGGTTCGTGTTGCTATTGATAGCGACCTCGGCATTCGCCGATATCCGCTTTTACCGTATCAACAAACAAGGCCAGCAATACCGAATCGAGTTGGTCCGCAACAGCGCCAAGCCCGGTTGTCATTCGTTCACAAAGGCGCGGAAAGTGTTTCGGGTGGCGCAAGTTCGATTTGCCTATTGTGAGGTCTATAGCTCCCGGCAATGCGAGCTCGACAGCATTTTGAGCGCGCGCTGGACTGGGAAGCGGGGCAACCGAGTCGAACATGAAGGGTCCGTAACTCAACTCACGCCGGGTGCGATGTGGGTGCTGGCGGACCAGGCCAATGTCAAAGTACGATCTTGGCGTTGTGAGAACTAGCTCGTCGGCGCTCAGAGACGTCATTCCTGGTTGTCGGCAGGGCGCCCGAGATACCGAGGCGGAGCTTACATGCCGGTAAACCAGTATCGGAAGTCGCAGGGTAGTGCTGCCGGACGCCGGAAAGGGGCATTTTAGCGCCGATGAAAGCGGACCTCTTACCGAACTGGCCATCCAGGATTCGACGGCTGTTTCCGACAAATCTTCGTGACCCGGGTTAGTAAAGCCGATTCGCCGGTTGCTCTGTATTTTGGCGAAGCGCTCGCTCGCTACGGCTTCGGCGATAACCATCCTTTCGGTCCCGATCGTATATACGCGTTTTGGCAAGAAACCTGTAAACGCGGTCTCGACCAACGCGTAGACGTAGCGTCGCCGGTATGCTGCAGCGAGTCCGATCTGCTTGCCTTTCACGACGCTGGATATCTCGAACGAGTCAAACGCCAATCGGCCAACGGCGAGGGGTTTCTCGATTGCGGCGACACGCCCGCGTTTAGAGGCGTTTTTGACGCCGGGTCCTATGTCGTGGGAACGTGCCTGGATGCGTTAGAGCGGATCCTACGGGGATCGTCGCCGCGTGTGTTCGTACCGATCGCCGGACTGCATCACGCGCGCCGGGACACGGCCGGTGGGTTCTGCGTCTTCAATGATATCGGTGTGCTTATCGAAATCCTTCGCAGCCGCTATGGCATACAGCGCGTCGCCTATGTCGATATCGATGCCCACCACGGCGACGGTGTATATTACTCGTTTGAGGACGACCCCGATGTCATCGTCGCCGATATCCATGAGGACGGGCGATATCTGTACCCGGGCACCGGATTCGCGGATGAAGTTGGTAGCGGCGAGGCCAGCGGCAGCAAACTCAATGTGCCGATGCTCCCAAACAGCGACGACCGGGATTTCCACCGCGTGTGGGGAACGGTCGAGGCGTTCGTGCGGGCCGCTCGGCCGGAAATCATCCTGCTGCAAGCCGGTGCCGACAGCATAAAAGGCGATCCAATTACCCATATGGCATTCACACCGGCCGCCCACGGCTTTGCAGCAGCTCGGCTTTGCAACATTGCCGACGAATTCTGTAATGGCCGTATCCTGGTAATGGGTGGCGGCGGATACAGCCGTACGAATCTCGCGCTGGCGTGGAACGACGTACTTGGTGCCATGCTTGCGTGACTAGAAATCGAGGTGCGGTCGTTTTGGGGGCCGAAAAATCATTCCATACCTCGTGGCTGCAAATTAATACTCGATCAGAGTACTAACGTGCGCGCGTTCTCGCAACGCAACACACTATAATGCGGGGCTAGTATCGATTCCTCGAATGCCAGCGGCCCCAACAATGTCGGTCATACCTTTGGGCACAGCAAGAATCCCGTGATGAGGACATTGCTCCGATGGGTTCGCGGTGTTGACCGCCTTAATGATGTGATCGGGCGTGGTGTATCGTGGCTCAGTCTGATCGTCGTGCTGATCGTGTTTGCCGTCGTGATATTGCGGTACGGATTTTCCATGGGTTGGATCTGGCTACAAGAATCCTACCTGTGGCTGCATGCCGTGTTATTCATGACGGCAGCGGGTTATACGTTGCGGCACGACGGTCACGTGCGCGTGGATATATTCTATCGACCCGCTGGGGTGCGCTATAAGGCGTTCGTGAATTTATTCGGCGCACTATTCTTGCTGCTGCCATTAATGGCAATGTTGTGGTGGGTGTGCACACCCTACGTGATCGACTCGTGGTCGAGATGGGAGACATCGCGTGAATTCGGCGGGCTTGGTGGATTGTTCGCACTGAAATCGATATTGCTCGTATATACGACACTGATGTCGTTGCAGGGAATGTCGATGATCGGGCGCTCGATCTTGGTGTTGCGGGGTACGCCCGAATTTACGCACGGCGACGATAATTCAGGGCCGTGACTGTCGCCGAAACAATAGGCCTGATCATGTTTGTGGTGACGATCACATTGATGCTGTTCGGTTTCCCGGTCGCATTGACGTTGGGCGGAACCGCGGTGTTGTTCGCGTTGCTCGGATCCAGCATGGACGCGTTCAGTATTGCGCTGCTCGGCGGTCTACCGTCAAGGTTCGTCGGCATTATGTTAAATGAAGTGCTGGTGGCGGTGCCGTTGTTTGTGTTCATGGGAGTAACCCTGGAACGAAGCCGCATCGCGGACCAATTACTCACCACGATGGCCTTGTTGTTCGGGCGAGTTCGCGGCGGGCTCGGATTTTCGGTCATTGTGGTGGGCATGTTATTGGCAGCGTCTACCGGAATTGCCGGCGCTGCGGTCGTCACTATGGGCTTGATAAGTCTGCCGACGATGCTTAAGGCGGGCTACAACCGGAGACTGGCGTGCGGTGTAGTTTGTGCGTCCGGAACCCTCGGCCAAATCGTACCGCCGTCCATTGCTCTCGTGCTGCTGGCGGATCTGCTACAGGGTGCAAACACGCGAGCGCATCTTGCCGCTGGTAACTACGCACCTGATCCAGTCTCGGTAGTGGATCTATTTGCCGGCGCCTTCGTGCCGGGGTTGTTGTTGGTGTTGCTTTATCTCGGCTGGCAATGTTGGGTGGCACTGACCCAACCCGATTCGTCACCCGCGTTGATGCAAACCGATGCTGACGGCGCGACCTGGGTACGGGTTGTTACCGTGATGTTGCCGCCACTGATGTTAATCCTCGCGGTGCTAGGTTCGATTCTTGCCGGCGTCGCGACGGCGACCGAGTCCGCTGCGGTAGGGGCTGTCGGTGCGCTGGTGCTCGCGGCCGGACGAGGCCAACTCGATCGGCACACATTACAGGAGATCATAATTACCGCCACCAAGATCACGTCGATGGTATTTATGATCTTGCTAGGCGCTTCAGTATTTGCGTTAGTGTTTAGGGGTTTTGGGGGTGATCAGATTGTTGGCCGACTGCTGAGCGATCTACCGGGCGGTGCATATGGTGCGCTGTTTGTGGTCATGGCGTTAATATTCGTGCTGGGGTTTTTTTTGGATTTTGTTGAAATCATATTTATTGTGGTGCCGATTGTCGGCCCGATCCTGCTGAGCATGGGGATCGATCCGATCTGGCTCGGCGTTCTGATCGCCATTAACGTGCAGTGCAGTTTTCTCACCCCGCCATTTGGCTTTTCATTGTTCTATTTACGCGGTGTCGCACCGCCGAGTATTGTTACCGCTGATATCTATCGCGGTATCGTTCCATTTGTAATTCTTCAGCTCATTGCGCTCACGATCGTCGCGATGTACCCACCGCTCGCAACGTGGCTCCCCACAGTGATGTTCGGATAGCCAGGTGCGCCACTTGTTTGCAACGCCCGCTCGGCGAGTGTTGCGAAAGGCTAGCCCGGATAATTCATGAAGCGTTCGGACTTCAGGGGAAATCGGGCTAAGGAGTCGGTGCGATCGTCCGCGGATTCATAGCCGTAGCTATGGATCAAGGAGGATCGTGCTGAATACGACGCCCGATTTTTCCTGAATTCGAACAGGACAAACTGCGCGGAAGCCCCGTACCCTAAAACACAGGCTAACTGGTTCAATTCTTGACAACAGTCCTGCTCCATGGTCCGCCTTCGTGAAATATCCGGGCTAGTGGGCTCGAGAGCTTTTTCCTGTAGAAATTTGTTGCCGCTTTCTCGTTACGCGACCGCAGCGCTTGTGCGTACCGCTAATTCCTCGATTGGGGTATCGAGTATTTGCCGATTACCGGCATCACGATCGGCATCGGGGTCGGGCTGCACCGCAACCGCGGCAATCGCATCGGTATATTGCCGAGGCAACCCGTGTTCCACTGCTCCCGACAATACAAAATCGCGATACCAGGAATACGGCGCGAGGCCTGAGTCGATATGGTCCGGTGTCGCTATGTAGAGCAATACATCTAGGGTGCGTTGCTGAAGACGTGCTGTCATAACATGGGTCTTGTAGCCGAATCCCACGTCTTCGTAGTGATCGAGCTGGCGTTTCTGCGTGGCGTCGATACGATAAACGATGCCCATCAATCGATGCTCCGCAATCCCGGTGTCGAGAGCATTGCATTTCGCCGAACCATCGGTACCACGCTTATTGAAGCCGAGGCACCAGCCGTCGATAGCCGCGACACCAACGATCTCACACCAACCTATACGAGCGACGATCCGCCGATAGCTCAGATTCGATCCATAGCCGAGATAATAAATGGCATCGGGCATGTCGGTTAGCAAAGAATGGGAATAGGTGCGCCATTGTCGTCGGGTAACCGCCGCAATGCAATTTGCCGCAGCGCAATCTAAACTTCGCGCGGCCGTTACGCCGCGAGCTTGACGATAACCCGGTTGCAGCCTTGTTGTTGCGCTTGATCCGTCGCGTCACCAACTCGCAACAGCAATTCCTGGAGATCATCGCCGTGCCGATATCCAGTAATACCCACACTGATCGTGACGGTCAAACTCACAGGCGAATCGAGCGCCAACTTGGAATTCATAATGCCGGTTCGCAACCGTTCCAATATTTGATTGGCTCCGTCGGCATGAGTTTCCGGCATCACCACGAGAAACTCGTTCTCGGCATAACGCCCGACCCGATCCGGCATGCGCACCGCCTCGACAATAGCATCCGCAATAACCTCAAGCACCCTGGCTCCGACACTGCTGCCATGTTGTGCGTGAATTCGGTGCCAATCGTCGATGCCCACCATGGCGATCGAGAATTCGCGCCCGTAGCGTTCGGCTAACGCTAAATGCTCAAGGATCTTGATCGTTATACCGTGCGAGTTCAGAGTCCGAGTAACTGGATCTTGTGTCGGCCGGTCAGAGCCGTCAACCCGCCTGCTGTCGTACATCGAGTCGTCCGAAGCGCGGCCGGCGCGTTGAACTATCGGCAACGCGATTCCGGTAATGATCGCAGCTACGATCAAACCTTGGGCCACAGTCATTAACATGTGAACGCTGCCGGTACCGAGAAACTCAAAGGCCGCGATAACCCCAGCGCTGGCTGCAAAGACTGCACCTGCGAGTTGTAAATGCTCGCGAACAGCGTAATGTCGGGAGGGAGATTCGAGTATCATTTTTATCAGCTATGGGCGGCAGCGAGCGAACTCGCGCCGAAAATTCGCGGGTTTATTACATTAAAAGTAGATGTCCGAGCCACCGAATGCAAGGTAAACATTGGCCTTCCGATGTCCTACTACCCGTCCCACATTCCCCTAATTGATTTTACAATCAATGGCTTAGCGAATATCTGCATGGATCCTAATCGCCTTGGTCAAAATGGCGGAATCGAGATGATAGCAAAGTGATGCGAATCGGGCCTAATTATTTGGAATCAGAGACTCTATATCGTCTCCAAATTCGCGTATGCCAATACCAACCATTTGCTTCCCGCGCGCTCGAAATTGACCTGCACTCGGGCGTGTCCACCCTGGCCCTCGAGGTTTAACACCATGCCGTCGCCGAACTTTGCATGGCGGACCCGAGCGCCGAGCTTCATCGCAGCCGATCCGGAACCGACCGGCGACTGATTCGCCAACATCGCCGGTAGCGGCCGCGTTAATACAGCGCTACGCACCTCTTCCACCAACTCGCTGGGAATTTCCCGTAAGAATCGCGACGGGCTCGTATAGAGATCACGACCGTGTAAGCGGCGTGACTCCGCGTAGGTCACATACAGCGAGCGCATGGCGCGCGTCATTCCAACGTAACACAGACGGCGCTCTTCTTCCAATCGACCCGGCTCCTGCAACGAGCGCTGGTGCGGAAACAATCCCTCTTCCAAGCCGCATAGGAAAACCAGTGGAAATTCCAGGCCTTTGGCAGAATGCAGGCTCATGAGCTGTACACAGTCTTCCCAATCCTCGGCCTGACCTTCGCCCGCCTCCAGCGCCGCGTGGGACAAGAAGGACAATAATTCATCCACGCCTTCATCCGCATCGTGGTTAAAATTGCCGGCCGCGTTGACAAGTTCTTCTAAGTTCTCAATTCGCGCCTCACCTTTTTCGCCCTTCTCTTTCCGAAAGTGCTCGATCAAGCCGCTACGTCGAATCACTACATTGGTTCGTTCCGACAAACTCAAGTGCGCGCTTTTCCGATCGAGCTCATCGATCAACTGCATGAATTGCGTAACGGCCGTGGTCGCTCGCGCCGACAGTCCGCCACCAGTACATAAGCTCAACCCCGCGGCCCACAACGATTGTTCACTGTGCCGGGCGTGGCCGCGAATCGCGTCCAATGTTCTATTGCCGATGCCGCGGCTCGGCACGTTGACTACGCGCTCGAATGCGGGGTCGGATTCGCGGTCCGCCAGCAGCCGCAGATAGGCTAACGCGTCTTTGATCTCCGAGCGTTCGAAAAATCTTAAGCCGCCGTAGACCCGATACGGAATACCCATATCGAGAAGGATCTCTTCAAACACCCTGGATTGCGCATTGGATCGATACAGTATTGCGATCGATTGGCGCGGTTGACCGGTGCCGACCCAGGCTTGCGCACGATCCACAACGAACCGCGCTTCGTCGACTTCATTAAAAGCGGTGTACAACTTGATTTTTTCACCGGCTTCACCATCGGTCCAAAGTTTTTTTCCAAGCCGGCTTTGGTTGTGATCGATCACCGCGTTTGCGGCGTTAAGAATCATGCTGGTGGATCGGTAGTTTTGCTCCAAACGCACCACCCGAGTACCGGGATAATCGCTCTCGAATCGAAGGATATTTTCGACGCGAGCGCCGCGCCATCCGTATATCGATTGGTCGTCGTCGCCGACCGCGACGATATTGTTATGGGCTTCGGCTAGCACATTCAGCCAACGGTACTGAATCGAGTTGGTATCCTGAAATTCATCCACTAATACATGTTGGAAGCGCCGTTGATAATGTTCCCGCAGCGGTTCGTGGTTTTGCAACAATTCGAACGCGCGCAATAACAACTCTCCGAAGTCGACGACTCCGAAGCGCCGGCACGCCTCCTCATAGGCTTTATAGACGCGTTGCATCTGCACTTGCTGAACATCGTGTTGTTGCGGCAGATGTTCCGTGCGGCGTCCTTCCTCTTTGTGGCCGTTGATAAACCATTGCACTTGCCGCGGCGGCCAATAGCCCTCGTCGAGATCGAGGTCCTTGAGCACACGGCGGATCACACGCAACTGGTCGTCGCTGTCCAAGATATCGAACGACTGCTTAAGACCCGCTTCCTGCCAGTGTGTACGCAACAAACGATGCGATAAACCGTGGAAAGTGCCCATCCACATACCGCGCACCGGATAACCGAGCATTTGTTCGATTCGGCCGCGCATTTCATTTGCGGCTTTGTTAGTAAACGTAACCGCAAGGATCGACAGCGGCGACACCGAGAGTGCTTGTACCAACCACGCCACACGGTGCGTTAACACCCGGGTTTTACCGCTTCCGGCGCCGGCTAGCACCAGTAATGGACCCGGACCGGCCGACACAGCTTCGCGTTGGGTCTCGTTCAATTCATTGAATAGATGCGAAACATCCATGCGCGCATCATAACAATATTTGCAGAACTTCTGAGCGGATATTGCGGCGCACTGACGGGTCGTCTGAGCGGTGCCGACTCGTTATTCGACGGTCACCGACTTAGCAAGATTGCGCGGCTTGTCGATATCGGTGCCCTTGATGACCGCGACATGATAGGCCAGTAGTTGCAGGGGGATCGAATAGATAATTGGGGAGATGCTGTCGTCCACGGGCGCGACTGGCAATACCTGCAAATCGCTGTCCGCATCGATACCGGCCGCGGCCTCTGTAAACACTATGAGTTTGCCGCCACGTGCGCGCACTTCGTGAATATTGGATTTTAGTTTTTCCAGTAATTGATTATTGGGCGCTACCGCTACGACCGGCATGTTGGCGTCCACCAACGCCAATGGCCCGTGTTTCAGTTCGCCGGCGGGATACGCTTCGGCATGAATATAGGAAATTTCCTTGAGCTTCAATGCACCCTCGAGCGCAATCGGAAAATGCGCACCACGTCCCAAAAACAATGCATGCTGTTTATCGGCAAACTGTTCGGCAATCTGCGCGATTTCTGTGTCGAGCCGCAGTGCTTGTTCGATCTTGACCGGTAGGCTACGTAGCTCCGCCACTATCTTAGCTTCGGTATCGGCGCTCATGCCGTATCGCCGGCCCAACGCAATCATCAACAACAACAGTGCTGTCAATTGCGTCGTGAATGCTTTGGTGGACGCAACCCCGATCTCGGGGCCCGCATGGGTCATCAATACAAGGTCCGCACCCCTCACCAGCGCGCTCTCCGGTACGTTGCAAATTGCGGCACAGTACCGGTACCCTAGGCGTTTGGCTTCCTGTACGGCCGCCAGCGTATCCGCGGTTTCCCCAGACTGCGAAATGGCCACCAGCAAGGTATCGTCGGGCACCACGTGAGCACGATAACGAAACTCGCTGGCGATCTCCACATCGCACGGTATGCCGTGCGCCTCGAACCAAATCCGCGCCACCAATCCGGCATAATAACTCGTACCGCAGGCGATGATCTGAACGAATTTCGTGGCGTCAAAAATGGGGCCGCTATCGGGCCCAAACGCGGCTTCCAGTAAACGATTGGTGGTGAGCCGCCCTTCCAGCGTATCAGCCACCGCACGTCCCTGTTCGTAAATCTCCTTCAACATGTAATGGCGGTAATTACCTAACTCGACCGCGTCGGCCGACAGCGGACTAATGTGTATCGGCCGCTGCACCGGCCGGCCGTCGTCGTATACCGATACATTACCGCATGAAATTTCCGCGATGTCGCCGTCTTCCAGAATAATAAAGCGCTGTGTCACCGCGATGAGCGCCGCCATATCGGAAGCGAGAAATGCTTCACCGTCTTTAAGCCCGATCACTAACGGGCTACCGCGTCGCGCCCCCACTAATCGATCTGGTTGATCGGTTGCGATGACACCAATCGCAAATGCGCCTTCTAACGCCTCCACGGTACGTTGCACAGCTGGTCGTAACTCCAGACCCTGTTCCAAGTGGCGATGGATTTCGGTAACGATGACCTCGGTGTCGGTTTCGGAGCTGAACTCGTAACCGGCCGAGATTTGTTCGCTGCGCAACTGGTCGTGATTTTCGATTATGCCGTTACATACCACCGCCACGCGTTGCCGGCACATGTGCGGATGAGCATTGCTCTCGCTGGGCCGGCCGTGAGTTGCCCATCGTGTATGGGCGATACCGGTACCGCCGGTAGGTGCTGAACCCTTGCGTAAGGCGGATTCGAGTTCGGCCACCTTGCCGACCGCACGAACGCGGTTGATCGCTTGGCTAGCTTCGATAACCGCTACGCCCGACGAGTCATAGCCGCGGTATTCCAAACGCCGCAGACCATCGACGAGAATCGGTACGATATCTCGATTGGCGACCGCTCCAACGATTCCGCACATTCTACCCTGCCCACGAATCGATCAATTCACGCAATACATCGAATGTCACTATTGGTAATTTCACGGCCTATTATTGATCTGTCATTTCTTTTGGGGGCGCTTCCATCCGCGTATCGTGCGCTGCCGTGCACGGGTCACGGCCAGTGCATCGTCGGGAACGTTACCTGTGATTGTCGAACCGGCGCCGACCGTCACCTTGGTGCCGATTGTCACGGGTGCCACGAGCTGCGCGTTGGAACCGATGAATGCGGCGTCACCGATAAGGGTTTGGTGTTTGTTACTACCGTCATAATTGCAGGTTATCACCCCGGCACCGATGTTAACATCGCGCCCCAACGTTGCATCACCAACGTATGCCAGATGGTTGGCTTTGGAGTCGGTGCCCAATGTGGATTTTTTTACTTCGACAAAATTGCCGACCCGGGCGCGTTCATGCAGTACCGTATCGGGGCGCAGTCTGGCGAATGGCCCGACCCGGCAACCGTCAGAGATTTCGGCTCCATCAATGACGCAGTGTTCCAGAATTTCTACATCGTCGCCGATTACGCTGTTGCGAACAATCGAATTCGCTCCAATGCTTACCCGGCGGCCGATCCGCACCTCCCCTTCCAGAAGAACATTAATATCGACAACACAGTCTGCTCCGATCGTACATTCGCCACGGATGTCGAGGCGCATAGGATCGCGGACTGTAACCCCGTCGTTGAGCAATTGCTTTACCCGACGACGCTGCAAGAGACGCTCCATCATGGCCAATTCAGCATTACTGTTTACGCCGAGAGTCTCATACGGGCGCGACGCTTTCACATCTGAAATGATCTCGCCCGCCTGCGCCGCGCAAGCGATGACATCGGTCAGATAGTACTCACCTTGAATGTTGTCGTTGCCTATTTTTTGCAGCCAGGCACTTAGCGCACCCGCTGACGCCGCCATAAACCCGGTGTTGATTTCGCGAATCGCCAACTGCTCCGTGCTTGCGTCGCGTTGCTCGACGATGCCGGATACCGCGCCGCTAAGGTCGCGTATTATTCGACCGTAGCCGGATGCGTCCTTTATTGTTGCGGTCAGAATAGACAGATTCAGTTTGGCGTCGCACAACGGCCGAAGCGTAGCTGCGCGCACCAACGGAATATCGCCATACATCACGAGAACTCGGGAATTCGGGTCGATGAACGGCAACGCCTGGCGCAACGCGTGGCCCGTGCCTTTTTGTTGGGTCTGCCGAACCCAGTGTACGGGCGCATCGGCGAATGCGGCCGTGACCGCATCGCCGCCGTGGCCGTAAACGACGTGTATAGCGGTGGGCTGTAATTCGGTCGCGGTCGCGAGAACATGATGCAGCAACGGTTGGCCGCCGAGATCATGCAATACCTTGGCCCGCTCGGAACGCATGCGCTTTCCTTTGCCGGCCGCAAGTATGACGATTTCAAGACTCATTTCTATGCGCCTCCGTTACTGACCACTAATTGTAGATCAGCACGGCGAATCCGGGGACATTGGTCGGTAGTTCGTTGTGCACGCCCAACGGCGGCGGCCGGACAGCACGCCCCACGACCCGGTCTGACTGTCAGAGCGCGCTGCCGATTATCTAGCCTTACTGTGTGCGGCTTAGCGGCTCCGCTTGCGCAGATTCTGTATAGCACGCAACTGTGCCGCGGCCTGGATAAGCTCGGCCTTTGCCTTGGCAGCATCGAAATCGGACTTGCTGTCACGCATCGCTTGCTCGGCCTTCTTCTGGGCCTCTATCGCCGCGGCCTCATCGAAGTCTTTGGCCCGGACGGCCGTGTCCGCAAGCACAGTCACAATGTGCGGTTGTACTTCCAACAAGCCGCCGGACACGAAGAAAAATAATTCTTCGCCGCTTGGGGTTTCAACGCGAACCTCACCTGGGTGCAGCCGTGTCATCATCGGCGCGTGTCGCGGGTAGATCCCGACCTCGCCCATCTGCGCCGGCGCGTACACGACATTGGCAACACCGGAATGAATCTCTTCCTCGGCGCTCACGATGTCCACATGCAGGGTCATTGCCATCGCATCATTCCTCACACGACACCGTGCTTAAGTGACTGACTTCGCTTTTTCCGGCACTTCATCGATGCCACCTACCATATAGAAAGCTTGCTCAGGATATTGATCCATCTCCCCGTCGACGATCATCTTAAATGCCTGGATCGTGTCCTTAAGGGATACATACTTGCCTTCCTGGCCGGTAAACGTTTCCGCCACGAAGAACGGCTGCGACAGATAACGCTGAATTTTTCGGGCTCGCGATACCGCCAGTTTGTCGTCTTCCGACAATTCGTCCATGCCGAGAATGGCAATGATGTCGCGGAGTTCTTTGTAACGTTGCAGCGTTGACTGCACGGACCGTGCGATGTCGTAGTGGTCTTGCCCTACCACCAGCGGATCGAGTTGACGGCTGGTGGAGTCCAACGGATCGACCGCCGGATAGATGCCCAATTCGGCGATCTGCCGCGACAACACCAAGGTCGCATCCAAATGTGCGAACGTCGTGGCCGGCGATGGATCCGTGAGGTCATCGGCGGGCACATAAACGGCCTGAAAAGAGGTGATGGAGCCGGTGCGGGTCGAGGTAATACGCTCTTGCAATGTGCCCATCTCTTCCGCCAGGGTCGGCTGGTAACCCACCGCCGATGGCATCCGGCCGAGTAGCGCCGACACTTCGGTTCCGGCCAGCGTATAACGGTAAATATTGTCGACGAACAACAAGACGTCGCGGCCTTCTTCACGGAAATACTCTGACAAGGTAAGGCCCGTTAATCCTACCCGCAGGCGGTTGCCGGGCGGCTCGTTCATCTGGCCGTAGACCAACGCCACTTTGTCGATAACGTTGGCCTCGCGCATTTCGTGGTAGAAATCGTTGCCCTCGCGGGTGCGTTCGCCGACGCCCGCAAACACCGAGTAGCCACTGTGGGCGACGGCGATGTTACGAATCAGCTCCATCAAGGCAACGGTCTTGCCGACGCCGGCGCCACCAAACAACCCGACTTTACCGCCCTTGGCGATCGGCATAATAAGGTCGATGACCTTGATACCCGTTTCGAGAATCTCGACGGCTGGAGCCTGATCGGCGTAGGCCGGCGGTGCGCGGTGAATCGACCAGCGGTGCTCGGTCTCGACCGGCCCGGCATCGTCGACTGGCTCCCCTAACACGTTCATAATGCGGCCGAGCGTTGGCTCGCCAACCGGCACGCTGATCGGTGCGCCGGTGTTCTCGACCGCGATCCCGCGCCGCAGGCCGTCTGTGGATCCCATTGCAATGGTCCGCACCACGCCGTCACCGAGCTGTTGTTGGACCTCCAGCGTGAGCTCCGCCTCATGCACGAGCAGCGCGTGGTATACGTTAGGCACCGATTCGCGCGGAAATTCTACGTCCACGACCGCGCCAATGACTTCAACGATATTCCCGGTACTCATGGTTCTGTCCTCGTCTATTCTCTAACTTTGTTATTCAGCCGGTGCAATCAAGTGGCCGCTATACCGCGGCGGCGCCACCGACGATTTCAGATATCTCTTGCGTAATCGCGGCTTGCCGCGCCTTGTTGTACACCAACTGCAATTCATCGATGAGGTTGCCTGCATTGTCCGACGCGGACTTCATCGCGACCATGCGGGCCGATTGTTCGCATGCGATATTTTCCACTACTCCTTGGTAGACCAGCGATTCGATGTAACGGTCCAGCAGCACATCCAAAACATCCTTCGAATCCGGCTCGTAGATGTAGTCCCAATGTTGCTTCAATTGCTCCTCGTCGCTGGGAACCAACGGCAACAATTGCTCCACCGTTGGGCTCTGGGTCATAGTGTTGACAAAATCGTTATGCACGATGAACAATCGATCGATCCTGCCTTCACCGTACGCATCGAGCATAATTTTTACCGCACCGATTAAATCCGTCAGGGCCGGCCTGTCGCCGATATGGGATGCCTCCGACACGATGTTTGCGCCGAGCCGCTTGAAAAATCCCAACCCCTTGCTGCCGATGACACTGAAATCCATCTCTACGCCATGCTCCTGCCATTCCTGCATCGCCTGCACACCGACGCGGAACAGATTCACGTTTAACCCACCACATAGCCCGCGGTCGCTGGAAACAATAATGAAACCGACCCGTTTGGCATCACGCTCAATGGTGTAAGGATGGCGGTATTCCGGATGTGCATGTGCAAGATGCGACACCACGTTGCGGATTTTAATGGCATACGGTCGAGCCGCGTTCATACGATCCTGGGCGCGGCGCATCTTACTGGCGGCGACCATTTCCATCGCCTTGGTGATCTTCTGAGTATTTTGAATACTCTTGATCTTGGTGCGAATTTCTTTCCCGCCGGCCATGTCAGTGCGCCCCGACCCGTATGCCGCTTGAGCGGCCTACCAAGTTCCCTTTTCCTTGAAAGATTTCAGTGCGACATGCAGCGCCTCCTCGACTTCCTTGGAATACTCTGCGCTTGCGTCCATCTTCGCTACCAAATCGGCGTACTCGCTGCCCATGAATGACAGCATCGCCGCTTCAAATTCGACAACCTTGTTGACCTCAACATCGTCGACGTAACCCTCGTTCGCCGCAAACAACGTGATCGCCATAATCGCCACCGACATCGGCGAATATTGTTTCTGCTTCATCATCTCGGTCACACGCTGACCCCGTTCAAGCTGCTTGCGGGTCGCATCGTCAAGGTCGGAGGCAAACTGCGCAAATGCCGCTAGCTCGCGGTATTGCGCCAACGACAAGCGCGTGCCGCCGCCAAGTTTCTTGATGAGACTGGTTTGCGCCGCACCGCCCACCCGCGATACCGATAGCCCAGCATTGATGGCCGGACGAATACCGGCGTTGAATAAATCCGATTCGAGATAAATCTGCCCGTCGGTAATGGAAATCACGTTGGTGGGTATGAATGCCGATACGTCGCCGGCTTGGGTCTCGATAATCGGCAACGCCGTAAGCGATCCAGTCTTACCGGTCACTTTGCCGCCAGTCAGCTTTTCCACATGCTCCGGGTTGATACGCGCGGCGCGCTCCAACAATCGCGAATGCAAATAAAACACGTCGCCCGGATAAGCCTCGCGCCCGGGCGGGCGCCGCAGCAACAGCGAAACCTGCCGATACGCCCAGGCCTGTTTGGTGAGGTCGTCGTACACGATCAACGCATCGTCGCCGCGGTCGCGAAAATACTCACCCATCGCGCAGCCGGAGTAGGGAGCAATGTATTGCATCGCCGCCGACTCTGACGCCGTCGCCGCCACCACGATAGTGTGCTCCATAGCGCCATGTTCTTCGAGTTTGTGCACGATATTCGCGACCGATGATGCCTTTTGGCCGATCGCGACGTAAATGCAAACCAGATCCTTGCCTTTCTGATTGATGATTGTGTCGATCGCGACTGCCGTCTTACCGGTCTGCCGATCACCGATGATTAACTCGCGCTGGCCACGGCCCACCGGCACCATCGCGTCGATGGCCTTCAATCCAGTTTGAACCGGCTGCGACACCGATTGCCGCGCGATTACACCGGGCGCCACCTTTTCTATCGGCGACGTTGCCTGGGCCTCGATCGGACCTTTGCCATCGATCGGTGCACCGAGCGAATCCACAACGCGGCCCATGAGCGCCTCGCCGACCGGCACCTCCAAGATTCGGCCCGTACATTTCACCGTGTCGCCTTCGGAGATGTGTTTATACTCGCCGAGAATCACCGCACCGACCGAGTCTCGTTCGAGGTTCAGCGCGAGCCCGTAGGTTTCGCCGGGAAATTCCAGCATTTCACCCTGCATCGCATCGGCTAGTCCGTGGACCCGGGTAATGCCGTCGGTGAGACTGACGACAGTACCTTCGGTACGGGCTTCAGCGGCGGTTTCGAAATTCTTGATCCGCTCCTTTATCAGCTCACTGATCTCGGATGGGTTCAGTTGGATACTCATGAACGTCGTTCCTCAACGATAGATTCTGTAAACATCAGCGGGACAGTGCGAGTGCGAGCTTATCTAAGCGCTCGCGCGCCGAGCCATCGATCACGAGGTCGCCGGCCCGCACCACGGCGCCCCCTAACAAACTCTCATCGATGCGCACCGCCAAATTGACTTTTTTACCCAGCCGCCGCTCCAGAGCGTCAGCAATCCGGCTCTGTTGTTCGGCATCGACGGGTCGCGCCGAGATGACTTCCGCATCCACCGTACCCTCGGCTTCGGCCCGCAGCAGTTCATATTGCGCCGCAATTGCGGGCAGCGCCGAGATCCGGCCGTTGTGAATGACGACCTTTAAAAAATTCAACGCCGCGTCCGCGACCTGGCCGCGGCACAAGTCCATCATCAACTCAGCGAGAGCGGCTTTACTGACCCGCGGGTTTTGGGCCAGCGATCGGACGTCTTCGTGTTGCGACACCGTTGCCGTGAACGCCAACGTTTCGGTCCAGGTTTCGTAGTCGCCGGCCGTAACAGCCAGATCGAACACCGCCTGTGCGTACGGACGTGCGACCTGTGATATCTCAGCCACGATTACAGTTGACCGACCAAGCCGTCAAGCATTTGGCCGTGCGTTGCGGCGTCTACTTCTTTATCGAGGATTTGGCTCGCACCGGCCACCACTAATGAAGCGAGTTGGCCGCGCAGTTGTTCGCGGGCGCGATGGGTTTCCTGCTCGATTTCTGCGTGCGCGGCCCCCACCAATCGCTCGCCTTCGTCCTTGGCTTCAAGCTTGGCCTCTTCGACGATTTCGTTGCGGCGCTTTTCGGCGCTCGCAAGAATCTCCTGTGCTTGGGTTTTGGCGTCGCGAATGATTTCCACAGCGCGCTGTTCGCCCCGCTCCTGAGCCTGCTGGCCATGCACCGCTGCCGCCAAGCCGTCGGCGATGGTTTTCTTGCGCTCGTTTAGCGCATTGATCAGCGGTGGCCAGATGTACTTCAGGCAGAACCAGACGAACACGATGAACGCGATGGTCTGCCCGAACAAGGTGAGATTAATGTTCATTTGTGATCCCCACTGACTGGCTTAATCTAAAGCCGTACTAACCGCCGACAACTGCGAACATAATGTACAGTGCGATGGCTACGCCGATAATCGGGATTGCGTCCACCAAGCCCATAACGATGAAGAATTGCGTGCGCAGCATCGGCAGCAGCTCGGGCTGTCGGGCAATGCCTTCTAGAAAACGCGCGCCCAATACACCCACACCTACGCCCACGCCGACGCCGGCCAGCCCTAATAGGACCGCGCCTGCTACGTAGAGCAATGCTGTTGCTAATTCCATGTTCGTCTCCTGTTGCTTTGGAAGTTTTGGTTCAAATCAATGGTAATCGCCACGGCTCAGTGTTCGCTATGGGCCATGTCGAGATAAACAATCGTGAGCACCATGAAGATAAATGCCTGTAGCAGGATAATAAGAATATGAAATATCGCCCATCCCAACTGCAACGCGCCACCCATGAGGGCCAGCACCCAGCCGCCGTTAAACAATAGCGCAATCAATATAAAAATCATTTCACCGGCAAACAGATTGCCGAACAGCCGCAACGACAGGGAAATCGGTTTGGATATTAAGCTGATGATTTCGAGAAACAAATTCGGAATCAAGAATAACAACTTGAGGAAAATATTTTTGGACTCGAACGGTTGCATCGACAATTCAGCTGCAAAACCGATCGGACCCTTTACCTTGAGGCTGTAATACAAGGTCAGGAAAAACACACCGATAGACATACCGAATGTGGCGTTTGGATCGGTGGTTGGCACGACTTTCATATAAGGGATACCAATTCCGCTGGCGATCATGGGTATCCAGTCCACCGGCACTAAGTCCATGGTATTCATTAGTAATACCCAGACGAAAAGCGTTAATGCGAGTGGCGCGATGAGATCGTTTTTTCCGGCAAATGAACCGCGCACGTTATTGTCAATAAACTCCACGACCGATTCGATGAAATTTTGGGCGCCGTCCGGCACGTCACTGGTGACCCGTTTCGCGACCTTATGGAACACCCACAGGAATAACGCGCCGAGCGCGACGGACCAAAACATCGTATCGAGATGAATCGCCCAAAAACCCATTTCGCGGGCCTCTTCCGCGCCGTGGGCAATGCCCCAGCCGCCATCGGGGTGCTTGCCGAACGTCAGGTTCTGCAGGTGATGTTTGATGTAGCTCGTAGTGGTGAGGTTTTCGGCGGCCATAATAATTCTTTTATTCAGTCTACGTGCTTAGCGGTTACTACTTAAACCGTCTTCACGGTGGCCGCTGCAATCGGTCCCGCAACGAGAGCCACGACCAATCCTGCCAGGAAACCTGCGATATGCAGTGTCGGTACTGCTAAAAACACCAACCCGCATAACGCACCGACTACGACCAGCTTACCCAGTTCGGCACGGTAGAAATTATAGAGCTCGAAATGAGTCGATATTGTCTCGTTACGTGAAAAAATTCGCCAGCCCGCATAGGCGTTAGCAACAACGATGATTATTCCGCCCAGCGCCGCAGCATACGCGGCTTGTGTCGCGAAGCCCATTAACAACGTCGCCACTACGACCGTCGCAGCGAGTTGCGAACCGGCGATCCGCATAACTGGGGAGCGGGTTGTTTTCGCCTCCACGTGTCGGACGCCTCACTCGTAAATATACCCGTCACAACAAAAATACGGCCGGTTGGCCGCATCGGTCGAGACGAAACGTCGCGGTCGGTGTCTCATTGCACCGCAACAAAGCAGCGGGAGTATACGAGACCGCGCCCGAATGGGTCAATATCGCGGCGGTTTCAACGAATTCGCGCTACGATACCGTCCAACTCCTCGAGGCTGTGGTACTCGATAACGAGCCGGCCCTTACCGGACCGGTCCTGAATACTGACCTTAGCACCGATCCGCTCCGACAAGCCATCCACGAGTCGGCGCACATCCGCGTCGGGTCCCACACTGCGTGCCGGTGCCTTGGTGCCGCGTTGCAGGCGCCGCACCATTTGCTCGGTTTCGCGCACCGACAGCCCCTTCGCGATCACCGCCTCGGCGGCGGTGCGCTGCACGGCGGCGTCCAATCCTAATAGCGCCCGGGCGTGACCCATGTCGATTTTGCCCTGTTCAAGATAGCGGCGAACTCGTTCCGACAGAGTCAATAATCGTAGAAGATTGGTCACCGCAACGCGGGAGCGGCCGACATGGTCGGCGACTTGTTGATGGGTCAGACCGAATTCGTCGAGCAGGCGTTGCAAGCCGCTGGCCTCTTCGACTGGGTTGAGATCCTCACGCTGGATATTTTCGATCAGTGACACCGCCATTGCCGCCTCGTCCGGAACGTTACGCACAATGGCCGGTACAGCCTCGAGGCCGGCCAACTGCGCCGCCCGCCAGCGCCGCTCCCCGGCAATAATTTCGTAGCCGCCGGTCGCCACTTCCCGCACCACGATGGGCTGTACGACGCCCTGCACTTTGATTGAACTCGCGAGTTCTTCCAACGAATCTTTGGCCATATAGGTGCGCGGCTGATAGCGGCCGCGCTGCAGCATATCGACCGGCAATTGTCGCAGGCTGTCTTTACTCGGCTCCTGCCCCGCCAAACTGCCGCCAAGTAGTGCATCCAAACCTTTGCCCAGCCTCGCTCTTTTTGTACTCATGCGGCTTCGTCTCGTCGTAACATTTCACCGGCCAACGCCAGATAAGCCTGGGTGCCGGCGCAGCTTCTGTCGTAATCGATTACCGGCTTACCGTAGCTCGGCGCTTCGGCCAACCGTATATTACGCGGTATTATCGTGCGATACACTTTGTCGCCAAAGTGCTCGCGCAATTGCTCAGAAACCTCATTGGTCAAGGTGTTGCGGCCATCAAACATCGTGCGTAACAAACCCTCTATCGTTAAGCGTGGATTTAGCGTTTCGCGAATTTTGGTAACCGTGCCTACCAATGCAGATAATCCTTCCAGTGCAAAGTATTCGCATTGCATCGGTATCATGATGGAATCCGCCGCCACCAGTGCGTTCACCGTTAGCAGATTCAATGCCGGCGGGCAATCGATAAGCACATAATGGTAGGCGCCACGCGCAGTGCGCAGTGCATGCTCCAGGCGCCGCTCGCGATCACTAACGTGAACAAGCTCGATCTGGGCGCCAGCCAACTCGGAGTTCGCCGGCACCAACGTGTAACCACCGTCGACCTCGATCCCGGCCGCATCGATCGTGCTCTTGCCAAGCAAAACACCATAGATACTTTCATTGATTTCATTTTTATCGACCCCGCTACCGACGGTGGCGTTACCCTGCGGGTCGAGGTCAATCAGCAATACTTTGCGCCGCGTCTTCGCCAACGAGGCCGCAAGATTGATGCCGGTGGTGGTTTTACCCACTCCGCCTTTTTGATTGGCGACGGCGACGACTTTTCCCATGCTTATCCCTACTTCGCCGCGCTGTGTTGCGGACTTGTCATAACCAGCAAATGGCGTTCGGCACAAAGTCCCGGGACGATCACCCGGTGCGCGATACACCGAAACTCGCCCGCCGATCTGACTGCGGACATCTCAGCGGTCGGATAACTACCCTTCCAAGCCACGATACGGCCCTGTGCCGTCAGCAAATGCACGGTCGCGGCCAGCATTTCCGATAGCGTTCCGAACGCACGCACAACTAGCGTATCAAATTTCTGACCGGGTCGGTAATCTTCAGCCCTAGTGTGAGCAACGTCGACGTTGTTGAGTCCTAGGCTCGCGATAACATGGCGCAAAAAGCGGATACGCTTACCGTTGCTGTCCAACAACGTTACGGCAAGTTCTGGGTTCATTATCGCCAGTGCAATTCCGGGGCATCCGGCACCGCTGCCGATATCCGCAACCCGGCCCCGCACCCAAGGCAATCCCACCAGACTGTCCAACAAATGACGGGTGACCATATCAGCAGGATCGCGAATCGCAGTCAGATTGTAGGCGCTATTCCATTTTTCCAATAGGCCAAGGTAACGCAGCAATTTGTCGTTGCCGGGGCTCGTTGCGGGCAGACCAAGCGCCTTCAAGCCATGTGCCAGCTGCCGCCGCAGTCTTGCCGCGGAGCTGTCACCAGCCACCACGTTAATCCGGAATTTCCGGAGTTTGATTCGCGCTTTGGTAGACCATGGTATTGGAACCAATTTCTATTACATCGCCGTCCGATAGCACCCGTTTACTAATCGCCGTTCCGTTGACGTAGGTCCCGTTGGTACTCCCCAAGTCTTCGATAATGGAATCCCGGCGCACACTAATTATGGCGGCATGGCGACTGCTGGCCGCCAGATCCTTTAATCGAACATTGCATTCCCGGCCACGACCGATTACCGCGGTATTCGCGGTCAACAGGTATTCTCTTTTTGCTTTACCATCAACAACGAGAACTATTTTACCGTACATGGCGACTCCGGCCCCTGGGCTCGAGAAATGTCTGCAATGAAACCTTAATACGGCGCGAGGGGTACCGCGGTTCTAACCAAAACCACCGATACATTGTCCTGTCCACCGCAATCGTTGGCCAACTCGACCAGTGACGACGCCTTGCCGTTCAACGATTTATTGCTCTGCAACGTCGCACGTATCATTTCATCATCGATCATATCGGTCAATCCATCCGAGCACAGCAGGTACATATCGTTGGCCTGGATCGATTGTTCCGACACATCGACGTTGACCGTGGCGTCGATACCCAGTGCCCGAGTCACGACACTGCGGCTGACCACCTCCGCGGCCTCCTCCGGTGTGCACAAACCACGATCGATCAATTCCTGGTGCACCGTGTGATCCGTTGTGAGTTGCCGCAGTTCGCCGTCCCGCAACCGGTAGGCCCGGCAGTCACCGACGTGGGCGATGCAAACGTCGTCATCGTGGAACAACAGACTCGCGATCGTCGTGCCCATGCCGCGGTATTCGTCGACCGATTGGGCAGAGCGGAAAATATGGTCGTTAGCGCGCAGCAGTGCATCTTTTATGGCGCGGCCCATACTGGTGGTACGGCCGTCCAGCTCATACAGCTGGCGGCGCAAAGACCGCACCATCGTGGTGACCGCAAACGCACTCGCAACCTCTCCAGCCCGATAGCCGCCCATACCATCGGCGACGATGAACAAACCCAAACGCTTCTCCGCAGCTGTACTGTCCTCGTTATGTTCCCGTACCCGCCCGGTATCGCTGGCACACGCCCCCTCGAGTGCATACATACTGTCGTTGACCAACAGTGTTCTGGGCTTACGCGGCGGAGCGCATCGAACGCTTCTTCAAATACACTAACAACAGCGAAACAGCCACCGGAGTGATGCCCGGTATTCGACTGGCGTGGCCAATCGTGGCGGGTCGCCGCCGGCTTAAATTCTGGCTGACCTCGGCCGACAACCCACGAATTTGCGTGTAGTCGAGGTCGGCTGGCAACGACGTGGCGTGGTGGCGGCGCTGTCGCGCAATTTCGGCGACTTGGCGCTCTATGTAGCCGGAATAGCGAGCTTGAATTTCAAGCTGCTCTTGCACTACCGGATCAGCCACACCGGGGCCCGCGTTGGGTAATGTCATGAGCTTGGCGTAACTGACCTCTGGTCGTCGCAGCAACTCACTCAATGTCGCTTCCCGGATCAGCGCCTGACCGAGCACCTCATCCGCGCCATGCGCATCAAGGCTGGCGGGCTGTATCCAGGTCGATCGCAAGCGTTGCTGCTCGCGTGCCAGGCAATCGCGCTTGGCGACGAATCGGCTCCAACGATCATCGTCGACCAGGCCCAAACTGCGGCCAACCTCTGTGAGGCGTAGGTCGGCATTATCTTCGCGCAGCTGCAGACGGTATTCAGCGCGCGAGGTAAACATGCGATACGGTTCGCTGGTACCGCGCGTGGTCAAGTCATCAATCATAAC
>JAOTWM010000321.1 GCA_029862885.1 Gammaproteobacteria bacterium | reverse complement strand
GTTTGCAGTAGCTGCGCTTCAGATCTATGGCGGTACGGAGCTAACTCCGCTATCGAAGCCTCTGCCCTTTAGTGCGTACCCGTTTCTGGTCCTCACGCTATTTGGCTGGGCATGGGTTCACTACCGGTCCATGTCCAGAAACGCCGCATAACAACGCGCTGCAGTGGGACGTCCCCGCCTTCGGCGGGGCCGCCCCTGAGCGCGGGCGTTATGTGTCTTAAGAGATTCAAGCTAAACTATCGATATGAACGCTCAATATACAGCTGTTGTGAAAGACGAGGGCACTTGTTGGATTGGCTGGATCGAAGAAGTGCCAGGTGTGAACTGCCAGGAAGCTACTCGGGAAGAGTTACTTGATTCGTTGAAAGTCACTCTTAGGGAAGCCTTGGAATTCAACCGCACGGACGCGATCGATGCAGCCGGTAGAGACTACGAGGAGCTCGAAATCGCCGTATGAAGCGACGCGACCTGATTCGGCACCTCGAATCATGCGGTTGCGAGCTTCTTCGAGAAGGGGGCCGCCATTCCTGGTGGCACAATCCTTCTCAAAACAAACGGTCGGCGGTCCCACGTCACCGGGAAGTCAACGACCATCTCGCCCGAAAAATATGTAGGGATCTCGGCATCGAGAACCCCAGATGACACATAACAAACGGCTCGAGTTCGCCAGCTTCGCTGGCCGGACCTCCAAAACGCTGCGCGTTTTCGAGGCCTCTCAGCCTAAACGTTATATGACAAAAACCAAACCGGATATTGCTCATGCCGATTTCTGACGGTTTTGATAGCGACAAGTTGGCTGAAATTGGCCTCGCCATACTCTGCTTAACGGCATCAACGGATAAAGTTGGAATCCGGGCATGGAAAGGCATGGATTGGGACGTGATGGGGCTGTTGTATGAGCGAGGCTGGATAGGTAATCCTGTAGGGAAAGCCAAGTCAGTAATCGTTACTGAGGAAGGATTGGAAAAGGCGAATCAATTTCAGGAGAAGTATTTTGGGGCCGAGTCATAGATTGGGCGCCGGGTCATATAACCATGCGCCGCACTGGACCGCTGACTTCGGTCATGCTTCTTGCTGTGGCAAGAAGCCCGCCCTACGCCCAGCTGCCGGTGAGCTTCAACGTTAGGCGCTTTTCCCATGCGTCGAGCTATCGCAATTCTCATGCTATCCCTTACGGGCTGCTCAGATCCTATTGGCGAACATTTCTCCGATGTAGACGCCATCGGGATGTCCGAAACATGGCGAGACTGGGTAATTGTCGGGAGATTCGGACCATCGGGCCCTTTCACTCTTGTTGATTTCAAGAGCTGTGAAGTCGACGAGCCGTGCAACTTCTCGCACAATGGCCAAGGTCACACCTACGATGAGTTCTATGGATACAAGCTCACTGTGTTGCGCTTGGAGGATTCAGAGGGCCAAGTGTCTCATGTCGTCTTACGCAGCAAACAAAAGTTCGATGGTCGCGCCTAACAACTCGCTGCAGCGGACCTACCTGCCCGTCACTTCTTTTGCTTACGCAAAAGAACCGCCGGCCACGGCAGGCCGCTGAGCTCTGGACGTTATGGGAGATCATGGACATACATAGCAAAATTAAACTCTGCAACGGTATAGAACTATGACAAAAACCAATGTTACGGTGATCGGATTGGGGCTGATGGGATCAGCCCTTGCGAGAACCTTGTCAGCTGCTAACTTAGAAGTCACAGTTTGGAACCGGAGTCCTTCCAGGGCACGATTATTCGAACCGGAGACAGTCAGGGTCGCCGACACAATTGTCGAGGCAGTTCAAGCCAGTGACATTATTGTTGTATGTGTACGTGACTACGACGCGACCGATGAGCTTTTCCGTGGCAGCCCGGTAGAGATTGAACTCGCAAAGAAAGTCATTGTTCAACTCTCCACTGGAACGCCTGCTAAGGCCCGCGAAGCCTCAACTTGGGCGACCACTATCGGAGCCACTTACCTCGATGGCGAGATTATGGCCTTTCCGGACGCGATTGGCACTGAGAGCTGCGCAATTCTTTACGCGGGCGACACCAACACCTTCGAAACTTGTAGAACAGTGGTTGATGCATTTGGTGGGACTGCGCAGCTAATTGGAGATGATCCAGGAATAGCGGCTGCTCTCAGCAATGCCATTTTATCGATCTACTTTAGCTTCGTGTTCGGTACGCTCAACGGCGCCGCTATTTGTGATGCCGAGAAAGTGCCTCTGCCGCTTTTTCGCGAATTGGGTGTTTCCTTGCTGCCGGTTTTTGGCGATGTCCTGTCGCGATCAGTTGATATGATCACCGCCGACACTTATGAGTCAAAGCATAGCACTCTCAACACCAGTGCAAGTGCCTTGGCGCAGATCGCCGCGGTTGGACAAGGGGCCGGTCTCGATGGACGTTTCATAGAGTGCATGCGAATGTATGCCGCAGAAGGCATAGAAGATGGATGTGGGTCTTTCGGTAATGCCGTCCTGTTCAAACAATTCCGCAAGGAATAGCGTTTAGCAGAACCTGGATTGATGGAACATACTCATAACAAGCGCATACAGTCGGACAAACCAAATGCTACGCCTTTGGGTTGCCGCTGATGCGAGGCGTTATGCGCCGCTAAGGAGGATTCGTGCATAAGAGTCGCTTAGGCACAGTAGTGATTGACTGCAAGACCGATGATCTCGACCATGTAGCACAGTTCTGGGGCCAAGCGCTTGGCCACGATGTGCTGCATCGATATCAGCCAGGCGATGAAAACTATCGTGGTTTAACCAGCAATCCGACACAACCCAAGATTCTTGTTCAGCGCGTTAACCATTCGAGTCGAGTTCACCTGGATATCGAGACTGACAATGTCGAGGCGGAAGTGGAGCGGCTTGTGAACATAGGCGCCACAAAAATCGAGAAAGTCAGAGATTGGTGGGTAATGGAAGCACCGACTGGCCATCGGTTCTGCGTGGTGCCTGTTCAGCGCCCAGATTTTGAGTCGGAAGCAAACACGTGGAACACACTTTGAGTGCGGCGCATAACCAGTGGCTCAAGCCGACGCCGATAAGCGTCGTGGCGCTTCGTGGTTGGCATTCGTGCCGGCGCGGCTTGGCCAAGCGTTAGGTAGGCCAGATGACTGAAAGTGAAATTATGGAGGCACGCAAAGTATTTCAAGACTTACTTAACTTAATAAGTAGTGCTGCCGAACAATTCGAGTATGAAGCCTCAGTTCCGATCGCGAATGTTCCGGCAGAACTAGTTTGCATGTGGTTTGATGATCACTATTATCCAAATTCTGAGTGGTTTTTGGAATGCTTTTCTCCGCAAGAGCGAGATACTCTTGCCGAGTTCCATCGCTTCTATGAGGCGAGAGTAGACGCACTTCTCGATACAGAGCAAGTGAGCGAGCTTCAAAAATCAACTGAATGGCAAGAGGTCATGGCAAAAGCAAAGGAAGCCGCTGGAGAGATAGAGTGGGCTACCGAACAAGGCGCCCAAGCATGCGTTTCGCGCGGGACCTCGCTAATCGCTCGGCCCCTTGGCTAGAACGTTAAATCCTTTGCGGAAAGAATTATGCTGCTCGAAAAATTAAAAAAGTTTCGGAAAAACCAGTCTTTGGTCGAAGTTTCGAGACGTGAAATAACGAGTGAAGACATCATTTGCCAAATCAGAACAATATCTGATGACTTCATTCAACTGACGGAATACAACTATTCCGGGGCGTATGACGGGATAACGATCATCTACATGGATCATATTTCAGACATACTATGGGAAAGTAAATCTCTAGAGTCGGTCGAAAAACTATCGAGAAAATTGACTCATTTTGAAGTACCGGAAGTAAATTTGGAGTCAATGCCACAAATAATCACCGATTTAAAAGAAAAATTTGGAGCTATAGAAATCTGGAAGGAAACAATTGGAGAAGGTGCGCAACATGGCCGAGTGCTCGATATCAATGATGAATGGGTACATCTGGAGGAGTTTTCCCCTAAACATGTAGTTCGTAGTTATAAAAGTCTCCTCAGAATCGGGCACATCACTAAAGTGTCTACAGATACGTTGTATTTGAAGGATCTTACTAAGTTATATTCATGACAAAGGATCTAACAACGCGCTGCAGAGTCGACCCTCGCTTCGCTCGGGCGCCTGAGCGCGGACGTTAGGGCTGAGGAATGGATTTGAGAAGGAATAGATCATCACTCCTTTCAATTGCATGTCCAGTCCTTGGCATCTCGCTCACGATAGCTCTCTCGTATCCCATTGCCAGAGCAATGGGTGATAGCGAATGGGGGTGGCTGCAAATGCTGTTGATACTTGCCGGCAGCACGATCAGCATTCTCTGTGGTCTCGCGTTCTCTTTAGCGGCTTGGGTCAGGAAAGAGAACAGGCTCTTAACAATTCTTGGGACACTTGCCAATGTGATCCCAGTAGCATACGTGATAATAAGCATGAAGTCCTAACAAGCCCGCTGGAGGCGACGTCCAATAGGCCGCGCCTCAGTGGCGGCGTTAGGGCGCATAAAGGAGAAACCAAGATGGCAATTAGAGGCGGATGTTTGTGCGGTAAAGTTCGCTACGAAATCACCGGGCAACTTTTTGATGCAAGTCACTGCCATTGCTCTATGTGTAGGCGACAGCATGGTGCAGCTTTTGCGACTTATGCTGATTTCGATCCAGACGACTTTAAATGGATTTCAGGAGAAGACCTTGTAAAGGTATATGAAACGTTATCTGATGACGGTTGGTGTTTTTGTAGTGAATGTGGTTCATCATTAGCAGGAACCGCCAAAGGCAAAATCACTTCGATAACGTTAGGCACCGTTGAAGGGGATCCAGGCATAAAGCCAGAGTCACATATTTTCGTAGGTTCCAAAGCTCAGTGGCATGAAATAAACGATGATCTTCCGCAATTCGATGAATGGCCTCCAGGCACATGGGAACCACCAAGCAAAGCCCCCTAACGATCGCATGCAGTCGGACGCGGCAAAGCCGCGCCGCTGATGCGAGGCGTTAGGCGTTATACGAGGTCGTTTTGGATAAAAATATCAATTCATATTCAATCCTGGCAGGCCTTGTTGCTCCGATCTTTTACATTGTTTTAGTATCTGTTTTAGGTCTCCTTGAACCTAATTTCAGTTATAAAACCGAGATGATGAGTATATTAGGAGGCGTAAAGGGTATAAGAGGACTGGTATTTAATGTTGGTGTTGTAGTAACAGGGTTGTTATTAATCGTATTTGCATACGGATTGCATCAAAATATTAACAAAGGAGTGGGTTCTAAAATTGGTCCAATCCTGATCGTTTTAGCCGGTCTGGGTTTATTTGGATCTGCTATTTTTAGCTGTAACGCCAATTGTCTCAATGTAATTGAATCCAGGACAACAATTGGAATCCTGCATATGATTAGCGCATTTGTTGCGGGATCATGTTTAGCTATTTCTCCATTCTTTATATTTTTCAGAATGAAGAAAGATCCTCTGTGGAAAAAATACAGAAGCTTTACTTTGGCTATTGGCGTTTTATCCAACTTACCGGGGATAGTGCTTTGGGTATCAATATTTTCAGTCAGAATTCCTGAATGGGAAGGAGTGATACAGAGGCTCGGGCTACTGTTTCCATTTATATGGATATTTACACTTTCCTTACGGCAACTGGTGTTAAGAACATCTGGCCGCTAAATTTGTATGCGATTATTGCCTAACAAGTCACTCCATCCGAACGCCAATGCGTCGGCTGAGTACTAACGTTAGCCATCCAATGCGAATTATGACGTCAAACAAAAAAGAACGAATATGCAATTTATTAAAAGGTATCGAAACTGGAGATCCAGCATCAGTATCTGTTGTCAATGAAGTTAAATATATCCAACACTGGCAAGCCCAAGATCTTTAGACCACTCCGAGTGTTAGGGTTTTGGGTTGGTGAATCATATTTCCTTCTATCCATCGTTGTAGAAACCGTTCGGGAT